>JAQBZY010000189.1 GCA_027620395.1 Pseudomonadota bacterium | reverse complement strand
CCGAGATCGCCTTGCCCTTGCCGGCGGAGCCTGGCGCGTTGCGGCCATGCGCCGCTTTTGGTGAGCGCGCTATCGGGCGCAACGTAAAGCCAGGTCTGCCAGCGCCGGTCGCGGCTGAGCCGGCGATAAATCCGGATCAGTGTCTGGCGGTAAAACCGCCATGCCCAGACTGCGCCGATGTCGCGGCCGAGCCTGGTCTTGACGCGGCCGATCCGGGGCTCCTTGGCGAACACGATCAGATGCCGTTGCCGCATCATCGGTAAATCCGTTCGATGTTGGCGGCTGGCACGCCGGCGAAATAAAGACCGAGGCATAAAAGATTCTTCAATGGTCTCCGCCACCAGCCGTCTCGGCGATACCGCACCGCGGACGTCAGCGCCGCCGTCGGCAGCTCGATCAGCCGCGCCATGCCGATTCGCCGCACCAGATCGACATCCTCCATCAACGGTAGCGGTTTGTGACCACCTAGGTGCGTGTAGTAGGGCGCTGAAATCAAAAGCCCCTGGTCGCCGTAGGGAAGCCCGAAAGTCCGGGCCCGGAAATTGGCTAACGCCTCGACGCGCCTGGCGGCGGCGCCCGGGTCGTTCAGCAACAACTGAAAATACGCCGCCTTGAGGCGGTTTTCCGAATTGCCGATGAAGCGCTCGACCAAATGCTGCCAGCCCGGTTGCGGCTGGGTGTCGGCATGCCAGAACAAAAGCCATTGCCCGCGCGCCGCCTTGGCGCCGGCGGCAAGCTGACGGCCACGGCCGGGCGGACCGATCAGGGTCCGGGCACCGAACACCTCGGCGGTCTCGATGGTGCCGTCATCGGAGCCGCCGTCGGCGACGATCACCTCCCATTCCGGCGGGCGGATCGCCAGACTGTCCAGCGTCGCCGCCAGATCGGCCGCGCAGTTAAGCGTTGGGATGACAATGCTCAGCACGCCCTGGGATAGCACAAAAAAAAGGGCCGGTGCAGGCCCGGCCCTTGTTTCGATGCGGGAAACGGATCAGCGGCGGGCCCGGAGCAACCGTTCGACGGCGACGACCAACCGATAGGTGCCCTCGGAAATCATCTCGCTGACGGTCATGCCGTGCGTGGTCTGTTCTGTCGGGTACATGGCTCTTACTCCTGATTTGGTGCGGCGGAACGCCGCCTCGTTGGACAGATTGATAGCGCTTGGCGGGATGCGTCGGCAAACGATCAATTTTCATCTATCTATTAGAAAAACTAAGCTATAAGACGGCATGCGAAAGATTCCGCCCCTGAATGGATTACGTGCCTTCGAGGCGGCGGCGCGGAATCTGAGTTTTACCAAGGCGGCCCAGGAATTGTTCGTCACGCCGGCCGCAATATCACATCAAATCAAAGGGTTGGAAGAATATCTGGGAGTTCGGCTATTCCGCCGTCTGACCCGTTCGGTGATATTGACGGACGCCGCGCAATCGGTCCTGCCACTGGTTTCGGAGGGCTTCGATCGCCTCGCCCAGGCCGGTGAGGTGTTGAAGCAATCTGAAACGTCCGGAGTGCTCACGGTGTCGTCGGCGCCGACCTTCGCCGCGAAATGGCTGGTGCTGCGGATTCCCGATTTCGCGGAACGCTATCCGGATATCTCAATTCGAATGGACGCCCGCCTCGAATTGGTCGATTTCGACCGCGACGGCGTCGATGTGGCGGTTCGGTTCGGCAATGGCGACTATCCCGGCATGCAAATCGACCGGCTGTTCAACGAGGAAATCGTCCCGGTCTGCCATCCGAAACTTTTGGACGGACCGAACCCACTCCGCCATCCGGACGATCTCAAGCACCACCGGCTATTGCATGTCGACTGGGGCAAGATGACCGGACCGCTACCTGATTGGAACATGTGGCTGGCCTCGGCCGGCGTCAGTGATGTCGACCCGACGCGTGGGCCGGTATTCACGGTCGAGAGCATGGCGATTTCGGCGGCCGCCCAGGGAAGCGGCGTCGCGTTGGCCTCGACCTATGCGGTGACCGAGGAAATCGCCGATGGGCGGTTGGTGATCCCGTTTGCCAGATCGCTCAAGACGCACACCTCGTATTGGGTCGTTTGCCCGCGACGGACCGCCAATCTCCCCAAGATCCGGGCTTTTCGGGAATGGGTGATCGAGATGGCGGCGGCGACCGACATCAGCGGAAAAATCGTGCTTTCATAAAATGTTCTTGATTTGTTCTTATGTGTTGGCTAAGATCGGCACATGCTTGAGGTATTACCAGATCTGGCCGTGAAGGGCCGCGGCGCCATTTCCAACCGCGCCGGCCGGTTCGAGGCGTTGACCACTGAACGGATCGCCGACGGTTGGGACTTCCTGGGCGCCGAATTGGATCAGCCGAAGCTCGCCACGGTGGTCATCGACGAACGTTCAAAGTCGATCATTTCGACCAACACATCGCCGGATCTCCCGTTCAATCGCTCAATCAATCCGTATCGGGGCTGCGAGCACGGTTGCGTCTATTGCTTCGCTCGGCCGACCCACACCTATTTGGGGCTTTCCGCCGGGCTTGATTTCGAGACCCGGCTGTTCGCCAAGCCGGACGCAGCGGAATTATTGCGCCGGGCATTCCGCGACCGGCGGTATCGGCCGGAGAAAATTCAACTCGGCGCCAACACCGATCCCTATCAGCCGATCGAACGAGCCCGGCGGATCACGCGCGGCATCTTGGAAGTCATGCACGAGTTCCGCCACCCGGTCGGCATTACCACCAAAGGCCATCTGGTGACCCGCGATCTCGACCTCCTGGCGCCGATGGCGGCGGACCGGCTGGCGGCGGTGGCGATTTCGATCACCACGCTGGATGGTGGCCTAGCCAGGCGCTTGGAGCCCCGGGCGCCGACACCGAAGCGGCGCTTGGATGCGGTCCGGGCGCTTTCCAGGGCCGGCGTGCCGGTGGCGGTGATGGTGGCGCCGGTGATCCCCGGGCTCAACGATCATGAGATCGAGGATATTCTTGCTGCCGCCCGCGCCACCGGTGCCGCCAGCGCCGAATACATTTTGCTTCGGTTGCCGTTGGAACTGGAAGCCCTGGTTTCGGAATGGCTCGCCACGCATGCGCCGAACAAAGCCAAAAAGGTCATGAACCTGATTCGCGAAACTCGTGGCGGCCGGGCCTATGAGTCCACATTCGGTGTCCGCATGCGCGGGCGGGGCACCTATGCCGACTTGATCGAGATCCGCTTCAAGGCGGCACTCCGGCGCGAGCGGTTCCGTCGCAACGCCGCCGCCGGCTTTGATCTCAGAACCGATCTGTTCGAACGGCCATCGGTCGCGGGCGATCAACTGACATTGTTCTGACGCCGGGCCCGCTCTTGCCAGGCGCGGCCGCGTCGGTGACAGTGGCCGGCCAACTGGCGGAGAAAGCCCCTGACCCCGATGATCGCCGGCATGGTGCTGCTCAGCGCAGCCCTGCATCCGCTTTGGAACATGCTGCTCAAGGGCGACGCCGACCGCGCCGCGTCGTGGTGGCTGTTCACGGTATTGCTAGCCGCCATCTCCGGGACGCACGGTCTACTGATCGGTGCCGACTTCGGCGCGATCTTGGAATATCTACCGTTGATTGCCACCTCCTGGGCCGGGCAGATCCTGTACGGCATGGCGTTGATCCGGATTTACGACCGTGGCGATCTCTCGGCCTATTATCCGATCGTCCGCGCGTCTCCGATCGGGATCGTCGGCATCAATGCGCTGATCCTCGGCGTCGGCTATCCGCCGGCGGTCCTGGCCGGCATCGTGCTCACCGTCGGCGGCGCGGTTTGGGTGCAGAAGAAACCGGGGCTAAGGCTGCTCGATGATCCGCAGACTTTGATCCTGGCCTTTGTCTCCATGTTCGGCACCGCCATCTATTCCCTGGCCGACGCTAGGGCCTCCGCTCACGTCGAGCCGCCGGTGCTTTTCTTCGCCGTCGAGGCGGCACTGCTGGTGATCTATCTCCCGGTGATGGCCTTGCTTGGGCATGGCTTCGTCGGCGAGCGGGCAATATTGCTGTTGTCGGCTCGGCCGTGGCGGCATCTCGGCGCCGCTGTTCTATGCTACGCCTCTTACTCGCTGATCCTTTGGTCCTATAAACTCGGCGGCGATGTGGCGGCGGTGACAACGGTCAGGCAGGCCTCGATTCCATTGTCGGTGTTGATCGGCTGGGCGGTCCTGAAGGAGTTGCATCTCGGCCGCCGCTTGCCGGCGTCTTTGCTGATGGTCGCCGGCATCCTGGTCGTCATCCACGCCGCTTGATGCGCCGTCGCGCCGCCGCCGGTTCCGCGCTAGAGGGTTTTAATGAGAACCGTGCCGGCGTTGTTGCTCGTGGTTCGCTGCCTAGGCGCGGCGGCACCGGCCATGGCCGAAAGCCTGGACGAGACGCCGATCGCCTGGGGCGAAACCGACGAGCGGGAAACAACTGTCTGCGCCAAGCGCTGGCATGCGCTCAAAATCAGGGATATCCGGACCGGCGCGGTCTGGACCGGCAAGGGGGCCGAGGAACAAGTCAAACTCGAGACCCAGGCCGTGCTCGAGGGTGCCGCCGACTGCGTGACCGTGCGGGTCCGTTACACGCCGGTCGAACACGCCGACGTCATTCTGGGTGCCGAAACCTGGGTCCAGGTGCCAAGTCCGGAAGGGCCGGTGCCTTGCCGCGGCGGCCAACGCTGCCGGTGGGTGGTGCAAACCCAGGTATTCGTCGAATCTGCCGTTGAAATCGACGGTCAAAAAAACCCCGGCACCGTTTATGTGGCGA
>JAQBZY010000188.1 GCA_027620395.1 Pseudomonadota bacterium | reverse complement strand
CAGCTCAAGTATTTCATGGCCGCCCTGGCTATCGCCGTCACCTTTGCTTTTTTCAATCTTGAGCACGAAGCTAGCGATTTCGCACTCGCCGCCGCCGCCGTGAGCTTCGGGTTCATCTGGATCTTCGGCCCTAGAGCCGCGCCACTGGTAGGCATCGCCATCGCCATCGCCATTCTGGCCATGCCGATCATCGTCGACCAACTGGTTCCCGGATTCGCCGAGCTGAATTCGAAGAACACACCACACGGACCCTGGCCCCGGGAGTTTCACCGCGAGTACATGTGGCGCTTTGTCCTCGAACATATGGCCGGCGGACAGTTCTGGATCGGCCACGGCAGGGATGCGAGCCGGTCGTTTCCCGGCAGTTCGGAAAAGATCATGTGGGGCATCGAGTTGATGCCGTTGCATCCGCACAATGGCGCCCTGCAGGCGTGGCTGGAATTGGGGCCGCTGGGCGCGCTAGCCGCTGCAACGGCGGCGATTCTAGTCACTTTTCGGGCCCGCCGACTGGACTGGATGAACGCCGGTATCGCCGTCGCCATGCTGGCGGCTTATTCGGTGCCGTGGCTAGTCTCCTACGGCATCTGGCAATCGTGGTGGTTGGCGCTCGGCTGGCTGCTGGCCGCCATCGCCGCCGCAATAACGCCGGCGCCGCCGGCTTCATAGATATCACCTGCCACCATCGGCGGGGCTACAGTTGGATCGTGACCGCCGCCAAGCCTCAGCCGGCGCGGCCGTGGCAGTGCTTGTATTTCTTCCCGGACTGGCACGGGCATGGCGCATTGCGGGCAACCCGCCCCCAAGTCGCGGGGTCGTTCAGATCGACGTTTTCCGAGGTTGAGCGGGTTTGTACCGTTCCCTGGGCACGCTTGGTCGCCTGATCGTTCCCGGCAAATGCCGGATCCTCGCGGCCTTCGTGCATTTCTTGGCTACGGCCCTGGAACAATTCGTCTTCCTCAGGTGCAGCGCGCAGTTCGACCTGAGCCAGGACCGACGTAACCCTCTGGCGCAACATGGCCAGCATTTCGCCGAACAAATTGAAGGCTTCGCGCTTGTATTCATTCAGGGGGTCGCGCTGCGCATAGGCGCGAAGACCGATGCCTTGCCGCAAATGATCGAGCGACAGCAAATGCTCCTTCCACGTTTGATCGAGAATCTGCAACAGCAGGCTTTTCTCGACCATCCGCATGATCTCGGGTCCGACGTTGGCCGCCTTCTCCGCCATCTTCCGGTCGGTGATATCAAGCAGGCGCTGACGGATTTCCTCATCCGCGATGCCTTCTTCCTTGGCCCACTCGCGAACCGGCAAATCAAGCCCGAAAATGCGCAGCACTTCCTCGTGCAGACGATCAACATCCCACTGCTCGGCATAGGCTTTTTCGGGTATACATTCCCCGACGAGGCTCTCGACAACTTCGTGACGCATGTCGACGATGTCCTGCTGGACATCCTCGGCGACCATCAGATCGCGGCGTTGTTCATAGATGACCTTGCGCTGGTCATTCATGACATCGTCGAATTTCAGTAGATTTTTGCGGATTTCGAAGTTGCGCGCCTCGACCTTCTGCTGGGCCTTTTCAAGCGCCTTGTTGACCCACGGGTGGACGATTGCCTCGCCCTTCTCGAGTCCCAGCTTCTGTAGCATGCCGTCGATCCGCGCCGAGCCGAAAATGCGCATCAGATCGTCATCGAGTGATAAATAGAACTTCGAGCACCCGGGGTCACCCTGACGGCCAGAGCGGCCGCGTAGCTGGTTGTCGATGCGCCGGCTTTCATGACGCTCGGTGCCGAGAACATAAAGGCCGCCGGCCGCCAACACGATCTCGCGGTCGGCGGCGATTTCGGCCCGAATGGCGTCCGCCGCCGTGGCGTGGGCGCCGCTGCCCGGCTCGGCCGTGTTGTCCTGCGCCAACCGCATGTCAAGATTGCCGCCGAGTTGAATGTCGGTGCCGCGGCCGGCCATGTTGGTGGCGATGGTAACGCCGCCGGGCCGCCCGGCCTGGGCGATGATGAACGCTTCCTGTTCGTGATAACGGGCGTTGAGAACATGGTGCGGCACGCCTTCCGCCTTGAGCAGCGCAGCCAAGTGCTCGGATTTTTCGATCGAAACCGTACCGACCAGGACCGGCTGCTTGCGTTGGTGGCAATCCTTGATCTCGGCGACGATCGCCAGGTTTTTCTCGTCCGACGTCCGGTACACCTCGTCGTCATGGTCTGCACGGAGAATTTCGACGTTGGTCGGAATTTCGATCACTTCCAACTTGTAAATTTCCGAGAACTCCCCGGCTTCCGTCATCGCCGTGCCGGTCATGCCGGCTAGCTTCGGATAGAGCCGGAAATAATTCTGGAACGTGATCGAAGCCAGGGTCTGGTTTTCGTATTGGACGCTGACGTTTTCCTTGGCCTCCAAAGCCTGATGTAGGCCTTCCGAATAACGGCGGCCCTCCATCATGCGGCCGGTGAATTCATCGATGATGATGACCTGATCGTCCTTGACGATGTAATCGACGTCTCGTTCGAACAGCACATGCGCGCGCAGCGCCTGGTTGGCGTGGTGAACCAGACTGACGTTTTGCAGATCGAACAATGAGCCTTCTTCAAGAAGTCCCGTCTCGCGCATCAGGTTTTCCATCTTTTCGACGCCGACTTCGGTAAAGGTGGCAGCGCGAGCCTTTTCGTCCTTTTCGAAATCGGCCGGCTCCAACTTCGGGACCAGAAGATCGACCGCCTTATACAGATCGCCCAAATCCTCGGTCGGACCGGAGATGATCAATGGAGTCCGGGCTTCGTCGATCAGGATCGAATCGACTTCGTCGACGATGGCATAGTTGAAATCCCGCTGCGTCATTTCGGCCAACGAGAATTTCATATTGTCGCGAAGGTAGTCGAACCCGAGTTCGTTGTTCGTGGCGTAGGTGACATCGCAGGCGTAGGCGGCGCGGCGCTCGTCATCGTTCATGCCATGTTTGATGCATCCGACGCTGAGACCGAGGAACTTATAAATTTGTCCCATCCATTCGGAATCGCGTTGCGCCAAGTAATCGTTCACGGTCACGACATGGACGCCATCGCCGGAAAGCGCGTTCAGATAGACCGGCAGCGTGGCAACCAGGGTTTTGCCCTCGCCGGTCTTCATTTCGGCGATCTGTCCCCGGTGCAATACGATGCCGCCGAGGATCTGGACGTCGAAATGCCTCTGGCCGAGGGTCCGTTTCGCCGCTTCGCGCACGGTCGCGAAGGCATCGACCAGCAGATCATCCAGGTCCTCACCCTCGGCGAGGCGGCGGCGTAGCATTTCGGTACGAGCGCGCAACTGATCGTCGGAGAGTGCTTCCAGTTCGCTTTCCCGACCGTTGACGGCGTCGACGTGTTTCTGCAGGCCACGGACGAAACGGTCGTTTGCCGACCCGAAAAAGCGTTTGGCGATGGATTGCAGCATACTTAACTCCAGGCGAATGGCGGGCCACGCAATCCGGGTAAGAGCCAGCGTGAAAACCCGGGCAAGAGATAGAGACCGCCCGGAGCCATGTCAACGTGTCCGCTCAAGCATTTGGAACCCCTTGGGACACTTTAATTAATCATCAAAACGGTTGCGCTCAGGGCAAAAATGCTGATGATTATGCTCAGGTTCACGTCACAGGCACATCGTCGGCGAACGGACCGGACAAATATAATAATAATAAAAAGACTTAGGGAGAAATCGCGCATCAAAGGCGCAATACCCAAAATCCGGACAAATCGGCGTGGTTACGCATGGGGCGCGTCCCATTAAAAGTGGGCCTCTCTGGGGCCTGACAACTGCTAATCTAGGGAGGACAGCATGACCAAGAAAACTGACACCGTGACGCGTCGTAAATTCATCAAAGGTGGCGCCATTGCGGCCGGGGCCACTGCCGCAACCATTGCAATGCCGAATGTGTCCCGCGCACAAACGACGACCCTCAAGATGCAGGGGTCGTGGGGTCCGAAGGAGATTTTCTCCGACATGGCCCAGCAATACGTCGAGCGTGTCCAGAAAATGGCCGGTGGCCGTCTGAAGATCGACTATCTGCCTTCGGGCGCGGTCGTGAAGTCGTTCCAGGTCCAGGATGCGTGCAACGACGGCGTTCTCGACGGTGGCCACACCGTGACCGCTTACTGGTATGGCAAGAACAAGGCGGCCTCGCTGTTCGGCACCGGCCCGGTGTTCGGCTGTAACGCGTCGCAGATTCTGGCGTGGATTCACTTTGGCGGCGGTAAGGAACTGTACCGCGAGCTGGTCCAGGACGTGCTCAAGCTCAATCTGGTCGGCTTCTTCACGATGCCAATGCCGACGCAGCCGCTTGGCTGGTTCAAGAAGCACATCAAGAATGTTAATGATCTGAAGGGCCTCAAGTACCGCACCGTCGGTTTGGCCACGGACATTATGCAGGGCATGGGCGTCAAGGTGACCCAGCTTCCCGGCGGCGAAATCATGCCGGCGTTGGAAAAGGGCGTCATCGAGGCGTTCGAATACAACAACCCGACGTCGGACAGCCAATTCGGCGCGCAGGATGTCTCGAAGCACTATCACTTCAGCTCGTACCATCAAGCGGCTGAGTTCTTCGAGATCATCTACAACAAAAAGCGCTTCGACGCTCTGCCGGCGGAACATAAGGCGATCCTCGAATACGCCGCGGAAGCCGCCAACACGGCCAGCTATGGCTTCGCCATGCACACCTATTCGAACGATCTGCAAAAGCTGATCAC
>JAQBZY010000187.1 GCA_027620395.1 Pseudomonadota bacterium | reverse complement strand
CGAGGATCGAGGAGCTGATGGACGAGCTGCGCCAGAATTACACCATCGTCATCGTCACCCACTCGATGCAACAGGCGGCGCGGGTGTCGCAGCGAACGGCGTTTTTCCACTTAGGCTATCTGGTCGAAGTCGGCGACACCGAGCAAATTTTCACCAATCCGAAGGAACGTCGCACCCAGGATTACATTACCGGCCGGTTCGGCTGAGATCGGAGAATTCGTGATGCCAACCAATCATATCGTCAAGGCCTTCGACGAAGATCTGCGCACCCTCGACAATGTCATCGCCGAAATGGGCGGCTTGGCGGAAGCGCAGTTCGCCGATTCAATCCAGGCGCTGGTCCGGCGCGACCGCGAATTCGCCGAACGCGTGGTCATCAATGACAAGCGGATCGACGACTTGGAAGCGAAAGCCGACGCATTGGCGATCTCGATGTTGGCGCTACGCCAGCCGGTGGCCGACGATCTCAGGGCGGTGATCACGGCGCTCAGAGTCGCCAGTGTGATCGAACGGATCGGCGATTATGCCAAGAACATCGCCAAGCGGACGGTGGCGCTGACGCAAACGCCGCCCGGCGGCCCAACCCGGACCATCGCCAGGATGGGCAACGTGGTTCAAAGCATGATCAAGACGGTTCTGGACGCCTATTTGAAACGCGACGCCGACATGGCCAAGGACGTCATGCTCAGGGACGAGGAAGTGGATGCGCTGCATACCAGTCTGTTTCGGGAATTGTTGACCTACATGATGGAGGATCCACGCAGCATTTCCGCCTGCGCGCATCTTCTGTTCGTGGCCAAGAACATCGAACGAATTGGTGATCATACGACCAATATCGCCGAGCACGTGCATTTCCTGGTACGCGGCGAAATTCCCGTCGGTGCCCGCCCCAAGGGTGACGATTCGAGCTATACTGTCGTCGGCGTGGAATAGGTGATCTGAATGGATCGCAACGTGACCAACGAGCGGATCCGGATACTCGTCGTCGAAGACGACCCATCTCTGGTCGAACTGCTTCGTTATAATCTCGAAGCCGAGGAATTTGCCGTCTCGGTGGCCAATGACGGCGACGGCGGCTTGGAAGCTATCCGCGCCAGCACGCCGGATCTGGTGATCCTGGATTGGATGCTGCCCAACACGTCGGGCATAGAAATCTGCCGGCAGATCCGCCGCCGCGCCGAGACCAAGCGAACGCCGGTGATCATGCTGACCGCCAAGGGCGAGGAAGCCGACCGGGTCCGCGGCCTCGAGACCGGTGCCGACGATTATATCGTCAAGCCGTTTTCGCCGGCCGAACTGACCGCCCGGATCAACGCGGTTCTGCGCCGCGCCATTCCGATCGAGGACGGCAGCACTCTTTCATATGAAGACATCCGCATGGATTTGACATCGCATCGGGTCAGCCGTGGCGAGCTGGCGGTAAAACTCGGCCCGACCGAATACCGGTTGTTGAAAGCGCTCATGGAACGGCCCGGGCGCGTCTACAGTCGCGAACAGCTTCTCGACAAGGTTTGGGGACAGGACATCCACGTCGAGGTTCGCACCGTTGATGTCCATATTCGGCGTCTCAGGAAGGCCTTGAACGAAGGCGGCGGGGCCGATCTGGTGCGCACTGTCCGTTCGGCCGGGTATTCACTGGACACCGCCAAGTACTGAGCCGATTTCCCAACCTAATCATGAGGCGCGGCGGCGCTGCGTCTCGAGAGACGCGGCCACTGGCACATGTTGACGGATTATCCTTTTTTTAGGTTTTTCAGGCATATCCTTTGGGTGGGGGAGACATGCCCGACCCGCGCTTCACTTATGCAAATGTTCAGTCCGCTCTTAGGCGGCTGATCAGGAACGAACACCTGGTGCTCGTTGTCCTGGCCCTGATCGTCGGTAGCATCGCCGGCGGCGCCGTGATCGGCTTTCGCGAGGCCATCGAATTCGTGCAGAGTCTGGCCTTCGGAATCAGCACCGACCGCTTGGCGCAGCACGCGGTCACGCTGCCGGCCTGGCAGATTCTGCTGGCGCCGACGGTGGGCGGCCTGATCGTCGGAATTCTGATCCACAAGCTGATGCCGGGCGGCCGGCCACAGGGTGTCGCCGACGTCATCGAGGCGTCGGCCATGCGCGGCGGCCAGATGTCGTCCCGGATCGGCTTGGTCGCCGCCATCAGCAGCGCCATTTCGATTGGCACTGGTGCTTCGGTCGGCCGCGAGGGGCCGGCGGTGCATTTGGGCGCCTCGTTGGCCGGATGGATCGGCCGCCGGTTGCACCTGTCGCGTTCGTTGACCCGGACCATCCTCGGGTGCGGCGTTGCCGCCGCGGTCAGCGCATCCTTCAACGCCCCGATCGCCGGCGCGCTGTTCGCCAGCGAGGTCGTGGTCGGCCAATATGCGCTGAAGACGCTGGCCCCGGTGGTGATGGCGAGTGTTGCCGGCACCGCGCTGTCGCAACTGCATTTCGGTGACGCCTCGGTATTCTTTTTGGGTGATAGCCGGATCGCGTCGTTTCTCGAATTCCCGGCCTTCATGGGCCTCGGCGTCGTCTCGGCGTTGGCCGCCATCGTCATGATGCGGGCAATATTCCTGGCCCAAGGGATCGCCGCCGACATCCCGGCGCCGGCCTGGCTGAAACCGGCGATCGGCGGACTATGCGTCGGTATCCTGGCGCTGGGTCTGCCGGAGGTCCTGGGCGTCGGCTATGGCGTCGTCGAATGGTCGGTGCTCGGTCAGTTCTCGCTCAACATACTGATCGCCATTGCCGCCGCCAAGATTCTGGCGACCGCGGTCGCTCTCGGCTTCGGTTTCGCCGGTGGCGTGTTTTCGCCGGCGCTGGTGATCGGCGCCGTCACCGGCGCCGCCTACGGCATCATCGCCGCATCGATATTTCCGGAGCTGGCATCCGGGGTCGGCGTCTATACCCTGGTCGGCATGGGCGCGACCGCCGCCGCCGTTTTGGGCGCGCCGATTTCAACCACCCTGATCGTGTTCGAGATCACCGGCGACTATAAATTGTCGCTGGCGGTGATGTTGGCCGTCGTCGTGGCCACCGAACTGACGCATCATTTCTTCGGGCAATCGTTCTTCGCGATGCAGTTGAACCGGCGCGAGATCGACCTCAAGGACGGGTTCGAACGCGAACTTCTGCGCGCCATCTCGGTCGGCGACATCGTCGAGAACGGCGGCGCCGTCGAGCGTGAAACCATCGGCCTCGACCTGCCGCTCTCGTCGCTCCGCGAGCGGCTCAGCCGGTCGAGCTGGGGTGAGCTGTTCGTGGTTCGCGACGACGGCCGGTTGTTCGGCACCATCACGCTCGGTGATTGCGGCGAGACTTTGTTCGACGTCAATTGCGACAGCCTAATCACCGCCTTGGACGTCGCCCGGCCGCAGCCACCGTTTCTGTCCGAAACCGACAATCTCGAGCAGGCTATCGCCACCTTGCGGGCATCGGGCGAGGACCACATCGCAGTGGTCCGGGACAAGGCCGGCATGATATTCACCGGCTGCCTGCATCACCGCGACGTCATGAACGCCTATACCCAGGCGCTGCTGGCGGTCAGGCACGAAGAGCACAATCAGCAGTAATTCAGGGCGTTACTTCGCGAACACCTTCTGCAACAGATCGGTCGTTTGTTTCGCCGGGTTGTCGCGGATCGCCGCTTCCTCTTTCGCCAGATACAGAAACACACCGTCGATGCCCTTGCTTAGAACATGGTCGGTCAAGTTCGCCTTGGCGTCCGGCACAAACGGCAGACTCTTGTACTGAGCGATCATCTTGTCGTAGGCGGCGATGGCGCCGACGCCGGCGAGCTGCTGATCGACGATGGGCTTCATGTCAGCGGCCAGCGGCGCCGACATCTTGGATTTAAAATATTGCGTCGCCGCGTCCTTGGGGCCGTTCAGAATGCCATTGGCGTCGTCGATGCTCATGGCCGCGATGGCATCGCCGAAGAGCTTGGTCGCATTCGGAACCGCGGCCTCGGCGGCCCGGTTGAGGCGCAATTCCAGATCGTCGACGAGGCCGCTCATGCCGACTTTGGTCAGCGTGGTCTTGACCAGTTTGAGCGAGTCCGGCAGCGGAATATGGACGTCAGGCGATGCGTTGAAGCCATCGGCACGGCCGAGCGTGCCGACCACCCGCTCGGTACCGACGCGGAGTGCGTCGCGAAGCCCACCGGTGATTTGGTCCGACGTCAGACTTGCGGCCGGTGCCGACGTGCCGCCGCCCAGCCCCTTGATCAGGTTTTTGCCTTGATCGAACAGTGTCTGCGCCGGAAGGGGCGACGCCCAACTGACGGCCAGAACCGCCGCGACGAAGAAAATTTTATGGATTTGAAGCACTTGGACACCATTTGATTGATCGCGATCCGGCTCGCCGACGCGCCCCGTGATCACCGAGCGTGCCACGCCCGGCCCCAGCCGGCAACGGCGGCGGCGATG
This sequence comes from Pseudomonadota bacterium, assembly GCA_027620395.1. Lineage (GTDB taxonomy): Bacteria > Pseudomonadota > Alphaproteobacteria > Rhodospirillales > Casp-alpha2 > JAQBZY01. Next base: position 305 of record JAQBZY010000187.1, on the reverse strand, counting down.
AAAATTCGCCCGTCTCTTGCCTTGCCGGCGGGGGTGCTATAACGCGAGGGATGAGCGATTCCTTCGAATTCAGCGATTCCGAGCCGACCGCGCCGCCGCGGCCGGCGACGCCATTGGCCGATGCCAAGACCGCTTCCATGCCCGGCCGGACGGGTTATCTCGACAGCTTGAACGACAGCCAGCGCGCCGCCGTCGAGGCCATCGAGGGCCCGGTCCTGGTTTTGGCCGGCGCCGGCACCGGCAAGACCCGGGTTCTGACGACCAGGCTCGCGCACATCCTCAACCAGGGCCGCGCCATGCCGGGC
>JAQBZY010000186.1 GCA_027620395.1 Pseudomonadota bacterium | reverse complement strand
GCCTTTCTGGAACGCCTCGATGGCGCGGGAGACCTGATAGCCTTCTTCGCCTTTCGGATCGAGGAACCGGTCGACGCGGAGCCGGACGTGACTGAAGGCGAAGTACGCGCCGACGCCACCGGTCAAAAAGATACCGCCGATCACGCCGACCAGCAGCAGCGGTAGGCCGGCGACGAAGAACTGCGTTCCCCAAACCACCGAGACGACGAAGGTCATGCCGATATCCGGTTGCATCAACAGCAGCGCCACCGTGACCAGATAAACCGCCACCGATATCTGGAAGCCGGGGAAGCTTTCGTCGATACGGCGGTTGGCGAACAGCCACGCGGCGACCACGGCAAGGCCCGGCTTGGCGAATTCGGACGGCTGCAATGAAAAACCGCCGAGGCTGAGCCAGCGGTTGGCGCCCTTGATTTCGTGACCGGCGACCAGCGTCACCGCCATCAAGACCAGCGCACCGGCCAGGACCAGGACGCCGAGCCGGCGCACCACTTTCGGCGATAGCATTGAAATGCCGACAATGATGACACTGGCCAGCAGTAAAAAGGCAAACTGCCGCTTCACGAAATGGTAGGTGCCGACATCGATCCGTTCGGCGACCGCCGGCGACGCGGCCAGGATCATGACCGCGCCGAAGGCAATCAGCAATCCGACCGCAGCCAAGGACCAGTGGTCGACGGTCCACCACCAACGGCCGAGGATGCTGTTATCGGTGCGAGTCAGCGTTCTCATTCGGCGCTGCCTCCGCCTGGAAAAATATCCGCCGCGTCGAACGTATCCAGATGCTTGCCCGGCAGCGCCGCGACCATTTCGCGGAACGCCTCGCCACGGGCTTCGAAATCCTTGAACTGATCGAAGGACGCCGCGGCCGGCGACAGCAAAACGATGGCCGGCTTGGTCTTGTCCTTCTTGCTGCCCTTCTTGGCGGCCGCGAAGGCCTGTTTGATCGCGGCCGCAAGATCGCCGGACATCGTCACCGGTAGCTTGCCGTCGAGTTCCTTCGAGAACTGTAGCGACGCCTCGCCGATCAGGAACGCCTGGCGAACCCGGTCGAGATATGGCGCGCAGGCCTTCAGCCCGTCGCCCTTCGGCTTGCCGCCGCAAATCCAATAGATGTTGTCGTAACAGGCCAGCGCGCGCGCCGCCGATTCGCCGTTGGTGGCCTTAGAATCGTTGACGAAGCCAATGCCATCCACGGCCTCCAGCGCTTCCTGGCGGTGCACCAGGCCGGGATAGCTATTGATGCAGGCCGTGACCACATGCGGCTGAATGCCGGTCATTTTGCAGGTGGCATAGGCGGCGGCGGCATTCTGCCAATTGTGCGCACCCTGCAAACTGCTGACGGCGCGGAGATCCATCACCACCAGTTCCTTGCCCTCGGTGTCGTCGTGCAGCACCCCATCGATGACGTAGACGCCGCCATGCACGCGTTCCCGAGACGAAATGCCGACCACGTGCTGTTCGTCGGCGTCACGCAATTCCTCAAAGATGCGGCGGCAGAAATCGTCATCGACGCCGATCACCGCCGTCCGGGGCTTGGTCTGGCGATGAAAGATCAGCCGCTTGGCGGCGATGTAGCCGTCCATGCCGCCGTGCCGGTCGAGATGGTCGGGGCTAATGTTCAAAAGCACGCCGACATCGAAGGTGACCGAGAACGTCAGCTCCAACTGATAGGACGACATTTCCAGAATGTAGGTGCCGTCGTTGCCGAGCGGCTCAAGCGCACAGGCCGGCATCCCAAGATTGCCGCCGATTTCGGCCTGCCGGCCGGACACCTGGAAGATGTGGCCGATCAGCGCCGTCGTCGTCGATTTGCCGTTGGTGCCGGTGATGCCGAGATAGGCCGCGTCGCGTTGCGTCCTGGCCAGCAGCTCGACATCACCGATCACCTCGCAGTTGGCGTCGCGGGCGAGCTTGACCACCGGATGCGGCTTCGGATGCGTCAATGGAATGCCCGGGCTCAGGACCAGCGACGTCGCTTCCCGCCAATCGCACTTATAGAGATCGACCAGCGGAATGCCTTGGTCGGCGGCGCTGTCACGCGCATCCTCGCTGTCGTCCCAGGCCCAGACCTCGGCGTCGGCGCGCATCAGCGCCATGGCCGCCGCGATACCGCTGCGGCCAAGCCCGAACACCGGTACCGGCAATCCTGTGAATGGAAATACGTCGATCATTCTTTCCTACCGCAGTTTCAACGTCGCCAATCCGGCAAGCGCCAGGATCGAGGCAATGATCCAGAATCGAATCACGATGGTTGGTTCGGCCCAGCCTTTCTTCTCGAAGTGATGGTGCAGCGGCGCCATGGCGAAGACGCGCTTGCCGGTCAGCTTGAACGAGATCACTTGGATGATGACCGAGACGGTTTCGAGCACGAACAACCCGCCGACGATCGCCAGCACCAGTTCGTGCTTGGTGACGATGCTGATCGCGCCCAGCGCGCCGCCCAGGGCAAGCGAGCCAGTATCACCCATGAACACCTTGGCCGGTGGCGCGTTGAACCACAGGAATCCAAGTCCGCTGCCGATCAAGGCGCCGGCAAAGACGGCCAACTCGCCGGCACCCGGCACATGGTGCAGTTGCAGATAGCTGGAGAAAATAGCGTGCCCGGTCAAATACGAGATGATCGCAAAGACGCCGGCGGCGATCATAACCGGCACGATGGCCAGGCCGTCTAAACCGTCCGTCAGGTTGACCGCGTTCGATGCGCCGACCATGACAAAGACCGCAAAGGCCACGAACATCCAACCAAAATCGAGCAGCGTATTTTTGGCGAACGGCACGGCAAGCGACGTCGTCAACGCCGGCGGCAAATTGCTTAAAATCCAGAACGCCGCGACGGCGGCGATTGAAAGCTGCAGCAATAACTTGAGCTTGCCGGACAACCCCTTCGAACTGCGTCGGCTGACCTTCATGAAGTCATCGAGGAATCCGATGAAGCCGAACCCCAAGGTGACCCCCAGCACGCCCCAGATATGACGGTTGGTGAGATCCGCCCACAACAATGTCGCCGTGCAAGCCGCCAGCAAAATCAGGACGCCGCCCATGGTCGGCGTTCCTTTCTTGGTCAGGATATGGCTTTCCGGGCCGTCGTCGCGGATCGGCTGACCGTATCCCTGGCGGGCGCGCAACAGATCGATCAGCACCGGGCCAAACAGGAAACTAACGATCAATGCCGTGATCACCGCGCCGCCGGCGCGGAACGTGATGTAGCGGAAGACATTGAGGGCGCTGAACTGATCGGCAAGCGGATAAAGAATATGAAACAGCATCTTTCCCGCCCCTATTCCTTTTCGGCCGCGCCGAGCGCGGCCAATGTGTCGACCACGACACCCATGCGGCTGCCGTTTGAGCCTTTGACCAGCACCAGATCGCCGCCGCGTACGGCGTCGGCAACCATCGGCGCCAACTCCGCCGACGACGGCGCGGTGGCCCCTTGCATGTCTTCCGGAATGTGATCCAGGATCGCCGGCATGTACTGACCGCAAGCGAAGACCATGTCGGCGTCATGCGCGACGATGTCATCGGCAAGCTCGAGATGAATTTCTTGGGCGCGCTCGCCAAGCTCGAGCATGTCGCCCAACACCACGATGCGTCGGCCGCCGCGGCCCGGTTTCTGCGTGGCCAGGACTTCAAGCGCGGCCCGGATCGACGCCGCGCTAGCGTTGTAGGTTTCGTCGATGACAGTCAGTTTTCCAGACTTAAGGGCGACCTCGATCCGTTGGCCACGGCCCTTGCCGGGCGTCATCTCGACGAACGCCTGGATGGCAAAGTCCAGATCGGCGCCAAGAGCTTGTGCCGCCGCCACGACGGCAATTGAATTCAAGGCCCAGTGCCGGCCTGAAATGCCGAGCGTATAGCGAAGATGCCGGCCACCAACGGTCGCCTGCACCAACCCGCCGGCCGGCTGCGGCGTGTAGCTGACCAGCCTGGTATTGGAGAAGGAATGCACGCCGAAACTCCAGATCGTCTTGGCCCCGGCGGCGCGCGCTTTCTCCAACAATCGATCGAAATGCGGGCTGTCGCGGTTGAGAACCGCCGTTCCGTCCGCCACCAATCCATCGAAAATTTCTGCCTTGGCGTCGGCAATCGCTTCGACATCTTTGAAGAATTCAAGATGCACCGCCTCGACGGCGGTTATCATGACGACGTCGGGGCGGGCCAACTTGGAGAGGGGCGAAATCTCGCCGGCATGATTCATGCCGATTTCGAAGACGCCAAAGTCGGCATCGGCCGGCATCCTGGCGAGACTAAGCGGCAAGCCCCAATGGTTGTTGAGATTGCCGGCCGTCGCCGTGACTTTGCCGGACTTCGCCAACGCGGCGGCGAGCATTTCCTTGGTCCCGGTCTTCCCGACGCTGCCGGTGATGGCGCAGATCCTCGCCTTGCTGCGGGCCCGGGCGGCGATGGCAAGACCGCGAAGCGCGTCATCCGTATTCTTGACTTTCAGCAACCGGCCCGGTTCGACGTCCCGGATATCGCGGCTGACAACGGCGGCGGCGGCGCCCTTGGTCAATGCGTCGGCGACGAAGTCGTGTCCATCGTTGGTCGGCCCGGCAATGGCGATGAACAGTTCGCCGGGTTCGACCGTCCGGCTGTCGATGGAAACGCCATTTGCCGCCCAATCACCGCCGGCACGGCCGCCGGTGGCGGCGGCGGCATCGACCGCTTCCCAAAGCGTCGGTCTTTGTTCCGCTGGCGGCGTCATGAGTGGGCCTCGGCCAGCGCTGCCACGACCTCGTTGGTGTCATCGAAGGGCAACACGTCCGAGCCG
>JAQBZY010000185.1 GCA_027620395.1 Pseudomonadota bacterium | reverse complement strand
AGTTGACCAAAGGCCCGAACGGCACCCTGTCTGGCGTCGGCCATTGCAGCGGCCCGGCTGTGGCACCCTCGGGAAGATGCCAGTTGATTTTCGGCGCCTGGCCGGAATCGCCCGGGTTCCGCCAATAGGTGTGCCAGCTCGCCGCCATCCGCTGGTCGAGCGCTAGGGTCAGGGTCTCGCCAGGCCGGACCACGGCCTGCTCGGAGACGATCCGGGCGTTAAGCTGCGGCGTTGCCACGGTGCTGGCCGCCGCCGCCGGCTCAGAGACACCTAGCGCCGCCGACAATATCCCGTAGATCAGGAAGTTCCGCATTCCCAGTTCCTTAAGCCAGCGGCCAAAGCCGCCACCCTCGTTCCAACAAATGGTAAGGGCGTCATATTAAGGCAAGCGATCCCGGTTGTCGCGCCGCCGCCCGGTCAACATTTCGTGACGGGAGAAATGGCGCCAGCGGCCTATTGCGGCTAAAGTCCCGGCCATGAAACTGATCGCCTATCCGATGACCGAAGTTAAGCCAGAACTTCGCCCCGCGCCCAGCGGCCGGGCGTGGATGGATGCGCTGCCCGAGGCCTACGCCTACCGTTGTCTGCCCCTGATCATCGCCAATGCGCATGGTTGGGAAATCTGCTGCCCGGCTGGCTTCGAGGCAACTTGGAACGGCGGTGCCGGCAAGGATGCGATTGTCATCAATGCCGACCCGGACGCACGACTGCTGCCGACGACGCATTTTGGCTCCGGTATCTTGACGTTCCATGCCGGCTATCTGTTCCGCACCGAACCCGGCATCAGCCTGTTGGTGCAGGGCCCGGTCAATCGGCCGAAAGACGCTATCTCGGCACTTTCCGGCGTCGTCGAGACCGACTGGTCGCCCTATACCTTCACCATGAACTGGCAATTCACTAGGCCGGGACAACTGGTCCGTTTCGACGCCGGCGAACCGTTTTGCCATTTCTTTCCGGTCGGCCGGACCGACCTAGAAGCTGTCGAGCCCGAGATCCGCGACATCGCCGAGGATCCGGACACATTGGCGCTGCACAAATCCTGGTCGGCAAGCCGTAACAGCTTCAATTCCGATCTGTTGAAGCCGGGATCACCGGCCCGGGACAAAAAATGGCAGAAGGATTATTACCGCGGCTTCAAGCCGGACGGCACCGAGGCGCCGGCCGACCATCGCGCCAAGTTGCGCTTGGCGCCGTTTCGCGATCTGCGCCAGGACGCCCAAGCGTCAACGAAGGACGATGGCAATATAGGCGAAGAATAACCCGAACACGATCAGCCAGATCATTGGCACGCTGCGCCGGCCGGGCTGGCCGCCATTCCTCAGCGCACTGATGGTATCGGGATGCAGCTTGATACGGCCCTCGGCCAAAAGCCGGGAGCTTTGTTCGATGCCGCCCAAGACCCCCGGCAACCGTTCGACGGCGGCGCGTAGCGTCTCGACCGCGTCCTTGATCTTAGCCTCGGCACCTAGATTCTCGACCATCCAGTCCTCGATCAGAGGCCGGATCAGCAGCCACATATTGGCTTCGGGGCAAAGTTTCCGGGCGGTGCCTTCGGCGACCAGCATGGTCTTTTGCAGCAACAGCAGCTCCGGCCGGGCTTCCATGCGGAACGTCTCGGTGATCTGAAACAGTTGCGCCAGCAGCCGGGCGATCGAGATTTCGCCCTGCGGCTTATCGAGGATCGGCTCGGCGATTGAACGGCAGGCCTGGGTAAAGCTGTCGACGGAGCGGTCGGCGGGCACCCATCCGGCCTCGAAATGCACTTCGGCGGCGCGGCGGTAATTCCGGTTAAGGAAGGCGACCAGCATTTCCGCGAGGTTCCGCCGGGTTTTGAGATTGAGCCTCCCCATGATTCCGAAGTCGACGACGCCAATGGCGCCGGACGGCAGGACGAACATGTTGCCGGGGTGGGTATCGGCATGGAAGAAGCCATCCCGGAACACCTGACGAAACGATGCAGCGGCGGCTTTGGTGATGACTGACTCGGGGTCGTGGCCGGCGGCAACGATGGCGTCCCGGTCGTCCATGGGAATTCCGTCCGTCAGCCTGGCCGTCGTCAGAACCCGCTTGGCGGTGCGGGTCCAATCGACCTCAGGCACCACGAAATCCGGATCGTCGGCGAAGTTTTCGGCCAATTCCGCCGCCGCCGCGGCCTCGAAACGGAGATCCATCTCAAGCTCAACCGCCTCGGCGATAGTCTCAACCGATTGCACGGGCTTCAGGCGGCGGAGTTCCGGCCGGGCCCGCTCGGCAACCTCGGCAAGCCATAGCAGAAGATCAAGATCGCGGCGGAACGCCTGTTCGATGCCGGGACGAAGGATTTTGACCGCGACCTCGCGGCCATCAGGCGTTTTGGCGAAATGCACCTGAGCGATCGAGGCGGCAGCGATGGCGTCACCATCGAATTCTGCAAAAAGTGTTTCCGGCTCTGTGCCGAAGGCGTTGATCAGGGCTTCCCTGGCCTGGGCGGCGGAGAACGGCGGCAGGCTGTCCTGCAATTCCGACAGATCGCTGGCCAACTCCTCACCCAGCAAATCCGAGCGCGTCGACAGCGCTTGGCCGAGCTTGATGAAGCTCGGGCCGGCTTCGTTCAAGGCCCTGGTCAGACGCTGACCGGGTCGACCGCTTCTCTCCATGCCGCCGATGCCGAATTTGGCTAGGCCAAGAATGCCCGGGTGCACGCCCAGCATCTCGAGCGAGAACAGCGCGTCGTGCCGGGCCAGGATGCGGGCCAACCCGACGAGCCGGCCGACGTTGCGGATGGAACGGAACATGCCGGTAATCAGCCTCGGGTTCTTGGCCTTAGATGCGCCACGCCGAATGCAGCGCGGCAATGCCGGCCGACAGGTTGCGGATTTGCACCTGCTCCAAGCCGGCGGCACGGATCATACTGGCGAAAGTCGATTGATCGGGGAACCGGCGGATGCTTTCGGCGAGATATATATAAGACGCGCGGTCACCGGCGAAGCGATGGCCCAGTTCGGGCAGGGCCTTGAACGACCAAGCGTCGTACATGCCGTCCAAGGCCGGAACGACGAGCCGGCTGAATTCGAGGCACATGAACCGGCCGCCCGGTTTCAGGACGCGCCGGGCTTCGGCCAAGGCCAGCTCGAGCTTGGCAACGTTTCTGAGGCAGAAGGCACTGGCATAGACATCGACGCTGGCGTCCTCGATCGGCAGCACTTGTGCATCGCCGACAATCCATTCGATGCCCTCCAGGATACCCCGGTTGATGGCACGGTCCTTGCCAACGGCGAGCATCTCAGGGCTGGCATCGACGACGGTGACCGGTCCGCCGCCCCGGCGCCGATAGCGGAACGCGATGTCGCCGGTGCCGCCGCCGACATCGAGCATGCACTGGCCGGGGCGCGGCGCCAGCCAGTCGATCATGGTATTTTTCCAAAGCCGGTGGATGCCGAGGCTCATCAAATCGTTCATCAGATCGTAGCTGCCGGCGACCGACGCGAAGACGCCGCCGACCAGGCTCGATTTTTCCGCCGACGTCACGTCGCGGAAGCCGAACGGCACGCTATCGCCGCCGTTGCCGCCCTCGGATGAACGATTTTCCCTGCCCATGCCGCCGACCATAGCCGAACTGATCCGGACGCGCTACTTTCACGGTCGGAAACGTTGCCGCAAGCTGGGATATGAATATGCCTGAATTGCCGGAAGTGGAAACCGTCCGCCGCGGCCTGGCCCCGGCGCTGGAGGGACGGATTATCGTCCGGGCCCGGCTGTTCCGCAAAGATCTCAGGTTTCCGTTCCCGGCCGGGTTGGTCCAGCGCGTCTCCGGCCAGCGGGTCCACTCGATCGAGCGGCGGGCCAAGTTCCTGCTGATCCGCCTGGAAGGCGGCGACGTCTTGATCTCGCATCTCGGTATGTCGGGCCGCTACCGTATCCATTCTGACGCCGCGCCAGCGCGCGAACCACACGATCATTTCGAATTGGAGACTGACGCCGGTTGCGTGATCCGTTATTTCGATCCAAGGCGGTTCGGCATACTCGATATTTGTTCCGCCGACGAATTGGCGGAGCAACGGTTTCTCAAGGGGTTAGGGCCTGAGCCGCTCGGCAACGCCTTCGATGGCCGGATGCTCGAAGCCGGTCTCGCCGGTCGGCGGACGCCAGTGAAGGTGGCGCTCCTCGATCAACGAATCGTCGCCGGGATCGGCAATATATATGCCAGCGAAGCGCTCTATCGGGCCGGCATCTCGCCGAAACGCATGGCCAAGACCGTCTTGGGCGGGCGCGCCGACCGTTTGGCGGCGGCGATCCGAGAAGTCCTGATGGATGCCATCGCCGCCGGCGGCTCGACGCTCCGCGATCACCGTCAGGCGACCGGCGAGCTTGGATATTTTCAGCACCGGTTCCGGGTCTATGGCAGAGATGGCGAAAAATGCTCGGATTGCGACTGTAGGAACACCATCCTTTGTATCCGTCAGGCAGGCCGGGCGACATTTTATTGTGCCAAGCGCCAACGGTGATGTTAGAACGACGGCCATGACCCTGATCCGCGTGATCATCGCCGCGTGTCTGATCTGGATGGCAGCCTTGCCGACGGCTGCGGCTGAGGGCTTCCTCTCCGGGATCGAGGATTTGCCCCTGATGCCGGGTTTGACCGAGGACGCGGATGGCGCCGTCAACTTCGAGACCGCGACCGGACGGATTGTCGAAATCAAGGCCAGCGGCGCCGTTCAATCGGCCGACATCACGGCCTTCTATGCCGAGGTCTTGCCGCAGCTCGGTTGGATCGCGGAGGAAAACGGAGCGGCGGGGATGTACATCC
>JAQBZY010000184.1 GCA_027620395.1 Pseudomonadota bacterium | reverse complement strand
TTTGCAAGACCTGCTGAACCAGTTCGCGCGACCGGTTGCCGGCGGTGGTCATGATCTCGAAGCGCAGCGGCTGGCCTTTGGCGTCAACGCGTATCCCTTTGACTGTCTTGCCCCAACCGGCGGCGGTGAGAAGCTCGGCCGCCTTCTTCGGATCGAACCGATACTTGGGGATGTCGGTGGCATGCACCCAATCCAGCGGATTGACGCTGGTCTGCGCCACCGGTTGCTTGCCGCCAAACAACTTGTCGGTGATCGATTGGCGGTCGAGGGCATAGAGCAACGCCTGGCGCACCCGGCGGTCCTTGAGGATCGGATTGTCGAGGTTGAGATCGATGTGCTCAAAAGTCAGCCCCGGCTTGAAGATGACTTGATACTTCTGCCCGTGCCTAGCCTCGAAGGCCAGCGCCTGGTCGATGCTGAGGCCAAGCTCGCCGGCGATCATGTCGATGCCGCCCGACAGCAAGTTCGCTTCCAGAGCCGCCGTGTTCTCGATCACCCGGACGGTAATTTTGTCGAACGCCGGCGCCTTGCCCGGCCATTTCGGATTGCGCTTGAGGACGATGTGCGAACCGGAGACGGCGTCCGCCATCAGATACGGCCCCATGTAGAGTCCGGGGTTCTTGGTGTCGGTATCGAAGGCGGTGCGGATTCTATAGGCGGCGGGGTCGGTGAAATTCGGCCGTTCGATGTGCGCCGGCAGCAGATCGAAAACTGAAATGTCGTTGTAATCGAACGTCCGTTTATCGAAATGCAGCGTGAAGGTCTTGTTGTCCTTGGCGTCGATCTTGTACAGGCTGCGATAGAATTCCTGCGCCGAGACGCCGGTTTTGGGATGCTTACCGACCTCCCACGAGAAGATCACGTCGTCGACGGAGACCGGCGTCCCGTCGCCCCACCGGGCATCGCCGCGGATTTGATAGGTGACGGCCATGCCCGGTTTTCCATCCGGCGTCGTATCCGGCATCGCCAAACCGTTCTCGATGGTCGGCAGCTTGGTGCACAGCATGCAAACCAGTTTCCAGTCGGCGTCGATAACCGTGATCGGCCGCCGGGTCATGCCCAGCACATAGGATTTCGCCAGCATGGCGTCGATGTTGGGATGAAACGTCGACGGATATTGGGTGATGCCGATCACCAGTTCGCGTCGGTCGTCCTCGGCCAACCTTGGAAATCCGACCGCCAGGAGAACGGCGAGGACAAAAAGCAGCTTCGCGCCCTGCCTTATGGGATGGACCATGCGCTTGGAGTCTCCGTCTTGCGTCGCCGCCGCCTTGGCGAGAGTATCACGGCTTGACCGGCATGCCACATCCGGAAGGACAAAATCATGATCGACGGTACAACCGTATTCGCGCCATCGGCGCGCCTGCCCGGCGGCTGGGCCACCGATGTTGCAATCAAGATCGACGGCGCGGGGACCATCGCCACTGTCACACCGGGGGCAAAATTCGCCACCGCCGCAATGACGAGGGCGCCGGGGCCGGTCATTCCCGGGATGCCCAATCTGCACTCGCACGCGCATCAACGCGCCATGGCCGGCCTGAGCGAGTACCGCGCCAGCGGCGCCGGCGCCGAGGACAGTTTCTGGACCTGGCGGACGGTGATGCATCGTTTCGCTGAACAGGTGACGCCGGAAATTCTCGACGTCGTCGCGGCCCAGCTTTATGTCGAGATGATCAAGTCCGGCTACACCTCGGTCTGCGAGTTTCACTATGTGCATCACGACAAAGCCGGCCGCCGCTACGCCGATCCGGCGGAAATGTCGTTGCGGTTGATCGGCGCCGCCAAGCGGGCCGGAATCGGTATTACACTGCTACCGGTGCTCTATGCCAACGGCGGTTACGGTGGCCAGGAACCAAATGCCGGTCAACGACGGTTCATCGCCGAGGCGGACGAACTGCTCGGTATCATCGCCGCGGCCGGAAAGGCATCGGCGGGCGACCCCGAGGTCCGTGTCGGTGTCGCGCCGCATAGCCCGCGCCATGCACCCAAAGAGCCGTTGCAGGAAATTCTCTCCGGACTCCATGGCATCGATCCGACGGCACCGATCCACATCCACGTCGCCGAGCAGGAAAAGGATGTCGAGCAATCACTCGTCCACACCGGCATGCGTCCGGTCGAATGGCTATTGGAAAACGCGGCCGTCGACGAACGCTGGTGCCTGGTGCATGCAACGCACGTGACGGCGGACGAAGTATCGGCGATGGCGCATCGCGGCTGCATCGTCGGTATCTGCCCGACCACCGAAGCCAATTTAGGCGACGGGTTGTTTCCGTTTGTCGATTTTCTGGACGCCGGCGGGCGCTTCGGCATCGGCTCCGACAGCCATATTTCGGTCAGCCCGATTGAGGAGCTGCGCTGGCTCGAGTACGGCCAACGTCTGATCAAGCGCCGGCGCAATATTTCGGCCGCCGGACCAGGCGCGTCGACGGCGGCGAGACTGTTCGATGGCGCGCTGGCCGGCGGCGCTCAGGCAGCGGCACGGCCGGTCGGCGGAATCGCCGTCGGCAACCGCGCTGATTTTCTGATCCTCGACGCCGATAATCCGCTGCTGGTCGGCAAGCAGGGCGAGCGGCTGTTGGAGTCGCTGCTGTTTGCCGGCAACCAAAATCCGATATCCGAGGTCTGGGTCGGCGGCCGGCGCGTCGTCGAGGCTGGGCGGCACTTCCTTGAAGAAGAAACCGCAACGGCGTTCGCCAAGGTCATGCGCGGATTGGAGATTTGAACCTAAAATCATCGTCACCCCGGGCGGGCGCGCTCCTGGGTCCAATCCTGGGGTAGCCGGCGCTAAAGCGGCCCTTCCGTCCGGGCCCAGTAAGGGGTATGAAGGGGGCCGATTGCCTCTAACAATGAGACGCCGATGACCGCCGAAGCCCGTTCCGCAAAGCTTTCGCTTGGCTTCGCCAGCGTCGGCCACACCTATTCGCATCTGTTCCAGCCGCTCTATTTCGTGGCCGCGCTGTCGTTGGAAAAGCAGTTGGGAATCACCCATGGCGAGGCAATCTCGCTTGCCGTGCTGGGTGCCGGTCTATTTGGTTTCGCGGCCCCCGTGGCCGGCTGGCTCGGCGACCGTTTCGGCGCCATTCCGCTGATGTCGCTGTTCTATCTCGGCACTGGGTCAGCGATGATTTTGACCGGCTTCGCCGATGTGCCCTGGCAGATCATGGCCGGGTTGGGTCTGACCGGGCTTTTCGCGTCGATCTATCATCCGGTCGGCATCGCCTGGTTGATCAGGAACGCCATCAACCGCGGCACCGCGCTCGGCATCAACGGCATCTTCGGCGGCATCGGTCCGGCCATCGCCGCGCTCAGCGCCGGCGCCATCATCGAATTTTTCAGCTGGCGAGCGGTGTTCCTGATCCCGGGAACGATCATTCTGTTGACCGGCGCGGCGTTCATATTTCTGGTCGGCCGCGGTCTGATCGTCGAGAACAAAGCCGACCGAGTACCGCAGCCGCCGGCCGACGCCGGCGGCGCGGGCCGGGTCTTTTCGGTGCTGGCCTTCACCATGCTGTGTACCGGCATCATCTATCAGGCGACGCAAGCGGGGCTTCCGAAAATGTTCTCGATTCGGCTCGCCGATACTTTCCAGGGCGGAATTTTCGGGATTTCGACAGTGGTGGCGGCGGTACTTTTCGTGTCTAGCTTCATGCAGCTCGCCGGCGGATGGCTGGCCGACCGGGTGCCACCCAAGACGGTCTATATCACAGCCTTCATTCTGCAAGTGCCGCTACTGATCGCCGCCGCCAGCGTGTCGGGGCCATTGATGATCTTTGTCGCCATCATGATGATCTCGGCCAACAACGCCGGCCTGCCGTCCGAGAACGTAATTTTGGTGAAGTACATCCCGCCGACGCGCCGTTCGCTCGCCTTCGGACTCAAGTTCGTGATGGCGATTGGCTTCAGCGCCATCGGAGTCAAGCTGGAAGGCGTTCTGTTCGATGCTACCGGCGACTTCTATCGGCTGTTCACGGTTCTGGCCGCCGTCGCCGCCGCCGCGGGCGTGGCGGCGCTGCTGCTGCCGTCGGATCGCCCGAGCGCCCAGCCCGCAGCCCAGCCGGCTGAATAGAGATTTATAGCCTAACCGTCATAAAGAACGACCCATGGACATGCTAGGCGTTCCGCCCGCTTCGCGCACGAGATGGGCGCTTCGCGCCCTCCTCAACATGAGGTTATTTGTTTGATATAAAGTGATTTTCCTCATCCTGAGGAGCGGCGTAGCCGCGTCTCGAAGGATGAGGAAATGAGTCATCCTTTTTGCAAACTGGCATTAGACCGGCACGCGCTGTTTCGCCAAGGCCGCCAAGCGGACGGTTATTGCCGCCGGCTTCGAAATTTCGGTGAACGTTCGCACGCAGCGTATGGACGCTCATGATTGATTGGTTCCATCTATGAAATATTCAACGCGCGTTCCAAATCTCTGTTCAGGTCGTCGACATCCTCAATCCCGATCGAGAGCCTGATCACGTCCGGCCCGGCCCCGGCGGCGGCGCGTTGTTCGTCGGTCAATTGCCGGTGCGTCGTCGAGGCCGGATGCAGGACCAGGGAACGGGTATCGCCGATGTTAGCGAGGTGCGAAAACAAGTTCACCCCTTCGACCAGTTTAACGCCGGCATCGTAGCCCCCCTTGAGGCCGAAGGTGAATACCGATCCGGCCCCTTTCGGCAGATATTTTTTGGCCAGCGCATGATACGGGCTGGACTTGAGTCCGGCGTAGGAAACCCAGGCGACGGCTGGATGCTTTTCCAGGAACTCGGCGACGACCATCGCATTCTCGACGTGGCGCTGCATCCGGACATGC
>JAQBZY010000183.1 GCA_027620395.1 Pseudomonadota bacterium | reverse complement strand
GCGGCGTAGCCGCGTCTCGAAGGATGAAACAATAAGTCATTCTTTATGCAGATTGGTATTACCTCCTATCATGTCGCCAACGTATCTTCGCGGCAAATCCACTCTTTGGCATCAGCATTGCTTGATTGAAACGGCGCAATTAGCTGTTTTGATGTCGGAATTTATCACTATGGTGAAAATCCAATCCCCGATATTTAGAGCTCCCCAAATGACATCTGCCACTTTGGCGCCCACCGAAGGCCCGAACCGGATGCGTTGGGTCATTTTGGCGGCGGCGGTATTCGCTCGAACCAGTATCGGCCTACAGTTTATCTCAGTCGCCGCGCTGATGCCGCTGGTCCGCGCCGAATTGAGCTTGAGCTATACGCAAGTCGGCTTGTTGCTTGGGCTGTTCATGCTCGCCGGTGTTTTTATCTCCGTGCCGAGCGGCATCTTTGCCGCCCGTTTTGGGGAGCGTCGTGTATTATTCGGAGGTCTTGCGGCGCTGATCGCGGCAGGCATTATCACCGCGGCCGCAGATGGTCTGCCGATGATGCTGACGGGACGGATATTGGGCGGCACGGGTGCCGTTCTCATAACCGTGACCGCGGCGAAAATCCTCACCGACTGGTTTCATGGCCAGGAAATTTCGACGGCCATGGGTTTTCTCGGATTATCTTGGCCGCTGGGCATTGCGATTGGTCTGTCGCTGTTGCCGGAGCTGGCAAATTGGTCGGGCTGGCGTGCTGCGATCTTGGCGACCAACTTGCTGCCGCTCGGCGCCGTCCTCGCCGCTCTACTAATTCCCCGCCTCGGCCAACCATTAGCCGGCACCACCCGCTCATCGGCGCACAAAAGGCCGCTCTGGGTTATCACTAGGCGCGAGGCAATCGCCATCCTAATCGGGGGGATGGCCTGGCCGCTCATGAGTTCCGGCGGATATGTCGTGTTTTCCAGTTACGCGCCTGAACTTCTAACAGCGAAAGGGCTTAGCATTTCGGCCGCCGGCTTGGCTGTCGGACTGATGTCGTGGCTGTTCATGTTCACCATTCCCTTAGGCGGATGGCTCACCGACCGTTTTGGTCGGGGCGATGCATTGTTTCGGTTTGGCTGTCTGTTCTCGGCCGGCGCAATCGCCTTGGTGCCAATGGGTGGTCCAGCAATGCTTTGGATGGTCCTAGCGGCGGTGATGGGTGTCACGGTCGGGCCGATAATGACGCTGCCCGGTCAGGTGTTGGGACCAGCAAGCCGGGCCACCGGGCTTGGAATTTATTTTTCCGTCTATTATTTAGGAACTGTCGTCCTTCCCGCATCCGCCGGCTGGCTGTTGGATGCCAGCAGATCATCGGCGGTTGTCGTCTGGTATGCCGCAACGTGCCTCACCCTGGCGCCGTTGTCCCTGTATTGCTGCCGCGCGTTGCAACGTCGGTGGAACCTCGGCGGATAAAATCGGCGCCGCCACGAAAATGGCAGTCCTATATCCGACCGAGCGACCGCTGCTTGGTCCAAAACATAGTCCCTTGACGGACGGACGAACCATACCCCTACGGAGCGTCGGGATGTAAGGATTGGACGTGGCGGGGGTGTGCCCCGGGGTCTGCTCTGGCGTAAGCAGGGCCGCCCATTTGGGTCCGTTCACTAAATGGAATCGTCGGCGGCCTCATGTCCCCCCTAACCGGCAAGCTTGAATTTTGGCCACGCAATGGATCCAACGGTCCGAAAAACGCCAGGGGGTGCACCTGCCCGAACCGTGGCGACGGCCAACACAAAGTCGTGAATTTAGTTCTTCCGCACCGCTTGTAATCTAAAGCGATGGCCCACCCGCTCCGGGGCGTGCCGCTTTATCCAACCATAACGGTCAAGGTTCCTCGCATGAAAAAGCCAGATATCGATACCCGTGTATTCGCCCTCTATGACGACTATTGCCACGGACGCATGGAGCGCCGTGAATTCTTGAAACGCGCCGCCGCTATCACGCTGATCGGCGGCGGCACCGCGCTGGCGATGGCCGAGGCGTTGCTGCCGCGTTACGCCGAAGCGCAAATGATCTCGTTCACCGATAACCGGATCAAGGCCCGCTACGTCGATTATGATTCGCCCGGCGGCACGTCTGGCAAGATGCGCGGCTACCTGGTGCAGCCGACGGGCAGCGGCCCATTCCCGGCGGTCCTCGTGGTGCATGAGAATCGCGGTCTCAATCCGCATATCGAAGATGTCGCCCGCCGCGCCGCGACCAACGGCTTTCTGGCGTTGGCGCCGGACGGGTTATCGCCGGTCGGCGGATATCCCGGCAACGACGACGAAGGGCGCACGATGCAGAGCGCCCTCAATCCGGAGAAATTGTTTAGCGATCTGTTGAACAGCGCCAAGGTCGTCAAATCGCACCCGCTTTCAAATGGCAAACTCGGCGCCACCGGGTTTTGTTATGGCGGCTGGGTGATCAATCAGTTGGCGGTCGTGCTCGGCGGCGCCCTGAATGCCGGCGTCCCGTTTTACGGGCGTGCGCCCAAGACCGAGGACGTTGCTAAAATCAAGGCACCATTGCAGATACAATATGCGGAAAACGACGAACGGGTGAACGCCACCCAGCCCGGCTATGAAACTGCCCTCAAGGCGGCTGGCGTGCGATACGAGATGCATACCTATCCCGGCACCCAGCATGGGTTTCACAATAACTCGACGCCCCGCTACGACGAAGCGGCGGCTAAACTTGCATGGGACCGCACGATGGCGTTCTTCAAGAAGCATCTCTCGTAACAACTGCCGAATTCACCTGCGGTGAATGCCCGAGCCGAGATCCGCGGCGGATAGCGCTTCGTTCAGGCGAATGGACGAGCCATGCCCTTTCGGGGCCAGGGCGCACGGCTCGGCCTTGGCTTTGACATCCAATTGCACTGTTCCATAATCGTTGTTTCGCCGACCATGCAGGCGTGGTGGAGGAATGGTCACGGACACGGAAAATGAACTTGCCAGGGTGCGCGATTTGCTGCGCGCCGGGCGCCTCGTCGAGGCGGCCGACGCTTGCAATGCGCGGCTGCAACATCATCCGGATGATGCCGAAGCGCTTTATTTCGCCGGCATCGCGGCACACCTAGGCGGCGATCAGATCAAGGCGGAAACTCTGATCGAGCGGTCCCTCGCCATCGAACCAGCGCCGGCACAAGGCTGGGCCAATTTGGCGGCAATCCGGCTCGCGGGTGGAAAGTCCGAGCCAGCCCGGACCGCCGCCCAAGCGGCGATTGAACGCGATCCAGCCCTGGCCGGCCCCTGGCTGGTGATCGGCAATCTTGAGATGCGCGACGGCCGGACTACGGCGGCGCGACAGGCATTCGCTCACGCCGTCGAGGCCGATCCCTCTGACGCCGACGCGCTCAGCAATCTCGGCGCGGCGATGCTTGAGGCCGGCGATGCCAAAGCCGCCGTCATCGCGCTCGAAAAGGCCATGGCGCTTGATCCCGGGTCCGCTGGCGCGCTCGCAAATTTGGCCGGCGCCCGGCAAGCGATGGGAGATTATGACAGTGCCGTCACTGCCGCCGAGTGCGCGCTCCGGATCAATCCCGCCCTACCGGAGGCATTGATCAATCTAGGACTCGCGTTTCGCCAACAGGGACGGATCGATGACGCCGCCGGCGCCTATCGCCGGGCCATTGCCCTGGCCCCCGATTCCGCCGAGGCGCATTTCAATCTTTCGCAGATCCTTTTGCTGCAACGACTGTCTCAGGACGCTTGGGGCGAGTATGAGTGGCGTTGGCGGCGGGGCGAACTGGCGGCTTTGGTCCGTGATTTTCCGGAACCGCTTTGGGATGGCCGGCCGGCGCCCGGCAAGCATCTTTTCGTGCATATGGAGCAGGGTTTCGGCGACGCCTTTCAATTCGTCCGCTACTGCGCGCTGGCCCGGCCGCTGGTCGGTAAGCTGAGCGTCGGCTGCGATGCCAGGGTCGCCGATCTGATGCGGACCGCCCCCGGTGTCGATGCCGTGATCAGCGATGCCGCCGAGGTCCGGAACGCCGATTTTCGGCTGCCGATGATGAGCCTGCCACGCCTCTTCGAAACAACAGCGGCGTCCATTCCCGCCGACGTTCCCTACCTGCAAGCAACCGGCGGTTTCCTAGCCCGGCATGGCCTTGATGCCGGGGCCGGCTTGAAGATCGGGCTCTGTTGGTCCGGCAGCACCACGTTCAAGAACAACCGCAACCGCAGCACCAACTTTAGGACCATGCGCCGGCTTTTGGATGTCGCCGGCTGCCGGTTCTTTTCGTTGCAAATGGATACGCCGCGCCAGCAGCTACTCGACGCCGATATCGGCGACGAGATCGTCGATTTGGCGCCAGTCTTGAAAAGTTTTTCCGACACCGCGTCGGCCATGCAGGATTTAGATTTGGTGATCAGCACCGATACCTCGGTGCCGCATCTGGCCGGCGCGTTGGCGCGGCCGGTCTGGATCATGCTGCACAGGGCGCCGGACTGGCGTTGGGGGCTTTTTGGCGACATTTCGCCCTGGTATCCGACGGCCAAGCTCTACCGGCAACCCGCGGCCGGCGACTGGGCATCTGTCGTTGATGCGGTTCGAAACGCGCTCGCCGGCAAGGCCGGCGCGGAATGAAGTTCACCGCGGCGGCTTGCCGACGCTGTGGAAAATCAAGACGCCCTGCAATTCGTTGAATAACCGTTTGGCGATTTTTGCCGAGCCCACAGGTGTCGTGTGCAACCCATCGTAATGATCGCCATCGACAAAATTGATTTTGGCCGCCAGGTCGATGCAGATGGCTTTAACCTGGCGGCAGACTTTCATGGTTGTCTCGTTGACGGCGGCGATACCAATGAAATGACTGAGATCGACCCGGCC
>JAQBZY010000182.1 GCA_027620395.1 Pseudomonadota bacterium | reverse complement strand
CATACGGGTCCTGAAAGATCATCTGGATTTCAAGCTGCGCCTGCTTGCGCCCAGCCGATGCCATCGCGTCGACAGATGAGCCCTTGTAGATCACGTCGCCCGATGTCGGGCGTATGATGCCGGCGACCATGCGCCCGATGGTCGACTTACCGCAGCCGGATTCGCCGACCAATCCGACGACGCTGCCACGCTCGACCGAGAACGAAACATCGTCGACAGCGCGCACCACTTCGTCCCTGAGATCGGCGCCAAGGCCCTTGGCGATCCGGCCGGCAAGATCGAGCTTCTTCACGAAGTTCCGGGTCAGGTTTCTGACTTCAAGCATGGCGCCGCTCATCTGCCGGCTCCACCATCAGACGGATGGTAACAACGGACATGACGGCCGGCGACCGGTTCGGTGATCAGTGGTTCGGCCAGGCAGGCGTCGTCGGCGATCTGGCAGCGCGGCCGGAACGCGCAGCCTTCCGGCATTTGCAGCAACGACGGCGCCATGCCAGGGATTTGAAACAGTTTCTGGCCGCGCCGGTTGTGACCCGGCACCGATCCCAATAGGCCTTGCGTATAGGGATGCATCGGCCGGTCCAAGACGTCGGCGATCGGTCCCTGCTCGACGATGCGGCCGCCGTACATCACCGAGATATGATCGGCGAGGCCAGCGATCACGGCAAGATCGTGCGTGATCCATATCAAAGCCGTGCCGGTCTCGCGACAGAGCTTCTGCGCCTGATAGAGAATTTGACCCTGAATGGTGACGTCCAAGGCCGTCGTCGGCTCGTCGGCGATGATCAGGTCGGGTTTGTTCAAGAGCGCGATGGCAATGGCGACACGCTGGCGCATGCCGCCTGAGAACTGGTGCGGGTAGGAACGGAGCCGCTCATCGGGGGACGGAATACCAACCTCCCCCAAAGCGTCGCGGGCCCGTGCCAGGGCCACCTGCTGCGGCACGCTTGAGTCGTGGGCGTGGATGGTTTCGACCATTTGGGTGTCGATGCGAAGCACCGGATTGAGCGTCATCATCGGGTCTTGGAAGATCATGGCGATGCGGTTGCCGCGTAGCTGCCGCATGGCCTCGCCGTCGAGGTTGGCAAGATTCTGTCCCTGGAACAGGATTTCACCACCAACGACGCGGCCCGGCGGGTCGACTAGGCCGATGATGGAAAACCCGGTCACCGATTTACCGGAGCCGGACTCGCCGACTAGGCCCATGATTTCGCCCTTGCCGACGGAAAAGCTGATCCCGTCGACCGCTTTGGCAACTCCGGCCTTGGTGAAGAAGTGCGTGGCCAAGCCGCGCACCTCGAGAGTCGGCGCATCGGTCCCCGGGGCGGTCATTTCTGCAGCCTCGGATTGAGAACGTCGCGAAGCTGATCGCCGACCAGATTGATGGCGACGATGGTGATCAACAGCGCAATGCCGGGAAAGAAACTGATCCAATACGATCCGCTCAACATGTATTCGAAGCCGTTGGCGATCAGCAGGCCAAGTGACGGCTCGGTGGCCGGCAGTCCGAGACCAAGGAAGCTAAGCGTCGCCTCGAGTGAAATGGCGTGCGCCGTCTGCACGGTGCCGACAACGATCAACGGCGGCAGGCAGTTCGGCAGTAAATGCCGGAACAGAATCCGCCGTGGTGGCAGGGCCAGGCAGGTCGCGGCCTCGACATATTCCTTGGAGCGCTCGACCAGGGCCGAGGCGCGGACGGTGCGGGCATAGTAGGCCCATTGCACGATCACCAAGGCGACGGTGATCTTGTCGACTCCCTTGCCGAGGGCCGAGATCAGGATCAAGGCCACCAGGATCGCCGGAAAGCTGAGCTGAATATCGACCAGACGCATGATCACGGTGTCGACGCGGCCGCCGTAATAGGCGGCGGTAAGGCCGACAGAGGCGCCCAGACAAAGCGCGATCACGCCGCTGGCAATGCCGACGCCCAAGCTGATGCGGAGCCCGTAAAAGATCGAGCTTAACAGGTCGCGGCCGGCGCCGTCGGTACCGAGCAGGAATGTGAGGCCGTCGAGATTTTCCGCCCCCGGCGGTTGGCGGGCGTCGAAGATGCTCACCTTGGCGAGGTCGTAGGGGTTGGTCGGTGAAATCCACGGCGCAAAGACGGCGATGAAGATGATCGTCAACAGCACCACCAAGGCAGCGGCGGCGAGCCGGCTTTCGAAGAAATCGGCGGCGAACCGCTGCAGCGGCGTTTCAACGCGGGGCGGAACGGCGGCGGTATCAACAACGTCGCTCATCGGCCGGCGTCCTTGATGCGGACTCTGGGATCGAGGATTGAATACAAGATATCGACCATCAGATTGATGATGACGAAGACCAAGACGATGATCATCAGGTAGGCGACGATCACCGGCCGGTCCAGGTTGTGCAGCGCGTCAATGATCAGTTTGCCCATGCCCGGCCAGGCGAAGACGGTCTCGGTGACGACCGAGAAGGCGATCAGGCTGCCGAACTCAAGGCCGAGCACGGTGACCACCGGGATCATGATGTTCTTCATGACGTGGACCATGACGACGCGGCTCTCGCGCAGCCCCTTGGCGCGAGCGAACTTGACGTAATCCAGATGCATCGCTTCGCGGGCACCGGCACGGGACAATCGGATCACCAAAGAAATTTTAAGGAGGGCGAGGTTGAGTGCCGGCATCAGGATATGCCTAAGACCGTCGATGGTCAGAAAACTGACCTTAAGACCCAACAGAGACACCGTCTCGCCGCGCCCGGTCGACGGAAGCCAGCCGAGCATCACGGCAAACACCATGATCATCATCAGGCCGACCCAGAACGTCGGCAACGAAAAGCCCAGGATCGAGCCGGACATGATCAGTTTTGAAGACACCCGGTCCGGGTAGATTCCAGCATAAATGCCCAACGGAATTCCAAAGACGATGGCCATCAGTAGCGCCGCAAAGGCAAGTTCGAATGTCGCCGGCATCCGCTGAATGATCAGCTTGAGAGCCGGCTCGCCAAACACGAACGAGCGGCCGAGATCGCCGTTGAGCGCGTTCTTGACGAAGAACAGGTACTGTTCGTGCACGGGCCGATCGAGGCCCAGGTTGCGGATGATGCGCTCTATTTCTTCTTGCGGCGCTTCCGGGCTGACCAGCATGTGGACCGGATCGCCGACGACGTTGACGCCGACGAAAACAAGCAAACTCATCAGCGCCACGACCACGACGCTTTGCAACAGTCGTCGGATGATGAATGCCGACACCGGTCCGCCCCCTTGAAGCGCGACGAAAAGACGAGGCCGGCGGAAGTTTTCTTCTCGCCGGCCTCGGAATCTGCCTTATTTCTTGACGACGCCCATGGCGTAGGTGCGTTCGTCGGTGCGGGCGATGTACTTAAGGCCCTTCTTGGCCGCCCAGGTGTTGACCTGGTAGTGCAAAGGGATGATGCCCAAGAGCTCGCCGATGGCGACTTCCGTCGCCTTGGCCAGCGTTTTCGCGCGCTGGGCGTCGTCAACGGTGGCCAATGCGTCATCGATCAGCTTATCGACTTCGGCGTTCGAAAACCGACCGCGGTTCGACGGCCCCATACCCTTTTCCTTGCTGTAAGTCGCGAGCAGGGATTTCAACGGCGATGACGCCTCGCCGGTACCCGAGCCCCATCCGACCAGGATAAAACTGAACTCTGGGGTCTTGTCCGCACTGCCGGCGGATGCCCGCTTGAAGTAGACCGCCTTGGTCATGGTCTCGACCGAGGTCTCGATGCCGACCCGGTTCAGCATCTGCGCCACCGCTTCCAATATCTTGGCGTCATTTAGATAGCGGTCGTTCGGCCCGTGCACCTTCATCTTGAAGCCATCCGGATAGCCGGCCTCGGCGAGCAGTTTCTTGGCATAGTTCGCATCGTACTTCTCGGGCTTCAGCTTGTCGCTGACGCCGAAGAAACCGTCCGGCAGCAGCTGGCCGGCCGGCAACGCCACGCCTTCCATGATCCGGTCGATAATGAGGTCGCGGTTGATCGCCTTCGAAACCGCCCTGCGGACGCGGAGATCGAGGAACGGGTTTCTGATCTTCGAGCCGTCTTTGGCGGTGATGTGCGGGCTGTCTTCGCGGAACTGATCCATGGCGAGGTAGATGACGCGGTTCGACACGCCTTGGCTGATTGCGAGCTTCGGATTCTTCTTGAGCTTGGCGATATCGACCGTCGGCACGTCGTCGATCATGTCGACATCGCCGGCCAGCAGCGCCGCGACCCTGGCCGGGCCGGATTTGATCGGCTTGAATATGACCTTTTTCCAGTGCGGTTTCGGCCCGAAGTAACTTTCGTTGCGTTCCATCACCAAGCGGTCGCCCGGCACCCACTCTTTGAATTTGTAGGGCCCGGTTCCGGCGGTGGCCTTGCCGGAATTGAAGTCTTCCGTGCTGGAAGCCTTGGACTTGTCTGAGATGATGTTGATGGTCGAAAGATCGGTGGCCATCAGCGGATACGGGTTCGCCGATGACACATGTATCGTGTAGTCATCGATTTTCTTGAAAGTCTTACCCTTGAGATAAATCCCGAAGCTGGACGGTGAGTTCGGCACGTTCGGCGCCCGCTCGACCGTCGCCAAAACATCGTCGGCGTTGAAGTCGGAACCATCATGGAACTTGACGCCTTTGCGGAGTTTGAACTCCCACGTCAGATCGTTGATCGGCTTCCAGGACGTCGCCAGTCCTGGAATCAACCGTTGTTTCTCGTCCTGCCCGACGAGCTGCGAGAAGATGTGCGCCGAGATGGCGTTGTTCGGCGTCAGGT
The DNA here is from genome assembly GCA_027620395.1 of Pseudomonadota bacterium. Lineage (GTDB taxonomy): Bacteria > Pseudomonadota > Alphaproteobacteria > Rhodospirillales > Casp-alpha2 > JAQBZY01. The sequence goes on along the minus strand of JAQBZY010000182.1, from coordinate 97 downwards.
TGTGATAATGCGGATCCACTGAAGATGGCTCGGAACCGTATCCGATGGTCAGCGTTTCGGCCTGTGCCGCCAGCGGCATGCAGAACATGGCTGAGAC
>JAQBZY010000181.1 GCA_027620395.1 Pseudomonadota bacterium | reverse complement strand
CGCATTTCTGATCGTTTGCGGCGCCATCACCGGAAACCCGGCGCATGGCCTCGCCGTATCGGTGGTGCGCCGGTTTCGCGAGGTGATTTGGATCGTGCTCGGCTTGGCCGCCGCCATTCTGTATCCGACGACGCGGCGGCGCATCGGCGAGGCGATCAGCCGCGAATGAGGCGCTCCGCTTGATCGGAAAGCGCTTTCGTCAACTTCTGCACGCCGCCGTCTTTGAGCGTCCGACCGAATTCCGCCGTGCGAACGGCAAGTTGGCTGATGCCGGCATCAAGCAGAACATCGATGATCCACCATGTCTGCTCTCGCTGGCGTAGGACATAGACGAATTTGACCGACCGGCTGGCGGTGACAAGCAAGGCTTCGACGATCCGCGTGCCGGCGGGCCCGTCGCGGGTGGTTCCGGTGCTAAAAGATTCGTCAGAAAACGAGGAAAACTGTGCGACATAGCTGGCGATGCTTGATTTTCGAAAGGCCGCGAGCAGGCTGCTTCGTTCCGCGTCGGCTGAGTCGCGCCAGTATCGCCCCGTCGCCGTCTTGATCATGACTTGAAAGTCGAAGGTGTTATCCATTACCGAGGCAAGGACCTCGAAACGCCGTTGCGTCGGGGCGGCTGCCTTCATGCTTTCGAGCAAAGCAGAATGGAAGATTTCGACAGTGGCCGACGGCGTGGCCGCGGCGTGCAACGGCACGTTGCCGAGCGCGGTCGCCATCCCGGCGCCGAGGGCGGCGATAAATTGGCGGCGGTTCATGGTTGGATTCCTAGCCTCACTGCACCAGTTTGTCGGCGGTCTTGTTGAGGAGATCGACCAACCCTTTGAGACCTTGGCGTTTGAGCGTCGATCGGTATTCCGAGATTCTGACCTTCAACTCGCTGATCCCGGCATCGACGATGACGTCGATCAATTGCCAGCGGCCCTGGCTGGCGTGGGCGACGTAGGAAATATTGATGTCGCTCTCACCTTTGCGGCGCAACATGGTATCGACCAGGGTCGTACCTTGTGGGCCTGCCCGTTGGCCAACAACGTCGAAGACCTCGTCGGTGTAGCCGTCCAACAGCGTCGCCAAGGTGGCGGCGCTCATTTTAAGAAAGGCGGCGCTCATGGCACGGCGCTCGGCAACCGAGCCCTGGGCCCAATACGGGCCGGCTGCGATGCTGGCCATCAGCGGCATGTTGAAGGTCCGCTCAATCACCGGTGTCAGGCGCTGGTAGCGGCCCTTTACGCCAAGTTTGTCGGCGTTCCGCATGACGTCCAACAGCTCCGCCTGGAACGCCGCCACCGCCGCCGACGCCTCGTTGCCGGCTTTGGATGGTGTTGGCGCCCAGCATAACAGGCCGATCAACGCGGCAATCGTCAGCAGGATTCTGGGTCGTGGCGTGGACGGCGTCAGCATTTTGGCCATATCCTTTGAAAATACCTGAATTGCCAGTGAATTCCCGACCCGAACATAGATGACACTAGGTAAAATATTGCTTTATCCGCCATATGGCAAATATGTCACACATCGGGGGAAATCAGTCACGGGGATATTGCGGTACTGGCTTAGGAATGGTTATAAATAGGGGACGGAAATTCGTGGCGAGTACGCGCACGTTTGCTTGTGCGGTTGTGAGCCCATACGATGATGATCGAATGAACGAAATTCGCAAAATACTGTGTGGGTCGGTCCTCTCCATTACCTTATCTGCCATGGCCGTGTCGGCTTCAGCGGGCGCTGGTCGGGCAGTACCGGGAAACGATGACGGCACATTCGTTGTCGAATCGATGGTTGCATCGACGCCCGTCGCTAGCGAAGACATCATCCTGGTTGCGGAGTCCCTGGGCACCGTGGCAGCCGATCGTTCGGCAGCGGCGGTTGGCGCCGACGGGTCGATCCATGTGGCGGCCATTCAGTTGGCGGCGGTGACGCCAGCCGGCGACGACGACGGCGCCGATCCTTTGGAGGGACTGAACCGGGCGATCTTTGGATTTAACGAGGTCGTCTACGATTCACTGTTTCGGCCGATCGCCAAGACCTACAACGCCTACGTTCCGAAGACGGTGCGCTCAGGCGTCGGCAACATCCTCAACAACATCAATGCGCCGGTGGTGTTGGCCAACGACATTATGCAGTTTGAATTCCATCGGGCCCTGACCACAATTGCCAGATTCTTGGTCAATTCGACGGCTGGTATTTTCGGCATTGCCGATGCCGCCACCGAAATCGGGCTTGTCGATCACAAAGAAGATTTTGGTCAGACCTTGGGCTTCTACGGCATTGGTGAAGGCCTTTATCTGGTGCTGCCGATCTTCGGCCCGTCCAATCCCCGCGATGCCGTCGGCAAGTTCCTGGTCGATCCGCTCCTTGATCCGTTTGGTCAGTATCTTTCAAATACCGGCCGCGATGCCGAATCCTATGCCCGTACCGGCATGGACGGCCTCAAGGAATACGCCGGTCTGATCGACGAGTTGGACCAGATCAAAAAGACATCGGTCGATTACTATGCGGCGATCCGGAGCCTTTATCGGCAGAAGCGGAAGGGTGAAATCGCCAATGGCCGGCAGGAGTATCTGCCGCCGATTCCAAATTATAATCTGAACTTCCTGCCCACCGAAGACGGTTCCGTCGCCCGCTCCAATTAGGCTGAAAGCGGCGGAATTCGGGCCTATGCAGGCCCCGAGCGTTTTTCTTACTTATTTGTAATATAAGGGAAAAGCGCCTTTTTCTTGACTTCTATGGGCGATTTCCATTAACTTTTCAGTCGCTAGGTGCCCATGCAGGGGCCTAGCGCTTGCTCGGCGTAAGCGAGCCCATGACGGCTAAATTGCTCGTAGGAGGATTATGGCCATGACGACCTGCTCGATGATTGCGTTCAAAAACCTTTCCACCTTGGTTGAGCCAGGGCTGGAACCGTCGAACGCGCACGGCGCCGGCACCAGGCCGTAAAGCACCGCGAAAAAGGAGAACAGGAAAATGACTGCGATATCATTGCCAATCATTAACGAAGACGGTGGCCTGGCCCGTTATTTCCGGGAAGTCTGGACATTTCCAATTCTGGAAAAGGAAGAGGAGCAGATGCTGGCGGTCCGGTTTCGTGACTCCGGCGATGTCGAAGCCGCGCACCGGCTGGTGACATCGCATCTTCGTTTGGTTGCCAAGATCGCCATGGGCTACCGCGGTTACGGCCTTCCGGTCGCGGATTTGATCTCCGAAGGCAGCATCGGCCTGATGAAGGCAGTCAAGAAATTCGATCCCGATCTCGGGTTCCGGTTGTCGACCTATGCGATCTGGTGGATTAAGGCCTCGATCACGGAATATGTTCTTAAATCCTGGTCGTTGGTGAAGATGGGCACCGTGGCCTCGCAAAAGAAACTGTTCTTCTCGTTGCGGCGGCTGAAGAACCAGCTTCGGATCGTCGACAACGGCGAATTGAGCCCGGATCAGGCAAAGCAATTGTCGCGTGCCTTGGGCACTTCGGAAGAAGATGTCCAACACATGAACCGCCGGCTTTCGTCCCGGGATCTGTCGCTGAATGCGCCATTGTCGCAAACCGAGGACGGTGGCGGCGAGTTCCAGGACACGCTTGTCGACGAACGGAAAAGCCCCGAGGCGATGGTCCTCGATAGCCAGGAATTGTCTTATCGCAGCGGCCTTTTACAGCGGGCATTGGCCGAACTCCCGGAGCGGGAACGGTTCATTCTCACCGAACGTCGGCTCAAGGACGAGCCGGTGACCCTCGAAGAGCTTGGGACACATTTCAAGATCAGCCGCGAACGGGTGCGGCAGTTGGAAGTCATGGCATTCGAAAAGCTGCAACGGTTGATCAAGGCGGAAACCTCGGCCGCTGCTTAAGCCGATTGCCGAATGGCACCGGCCCATCTTGGGCCGGTTGCCTAGCCAGCGGAAATCAATGAACGGAAAAATGGCCGGCGGCGTACCGCATCCGGGCTGGTGAGATCAACGTCGCCGATGCGATTCGAACGGAATGGAGTTTTCCGTCGATTCGGCGTTCCCAAAAATTTAGAAACCGTTTTAACTCGGGGAATTCCGGGGCTAGGTCGAGATGCTGCCAGATAAATTCCTGCAGTAACTCGGGAAAGTCGGGCAGGCAGTATGTGATTTCCGCCGTGGTGAGCCGGTATCCTGTAAGCTGCTTCGAGAGCATCATCGACATGGTGCGCCTCCCTACTTTGCGAACAATGATCAATATTGCCGAAGCAAATTTAAGAAATCAACAATAAATCGTTATTTTTCAAATACTTAGCAGCTATGCCCAGAGAGTGCTGCCAATTCGAGGCAGTCGAGAATACTTTTCACAATGCCTTGAACCCGCCGGAATCCTCCTTATTTCACTGATGGCACTCTCGTGGGGAGAGTGCTAATTGTTACAAAGCATGCCCACGTTCGCTTGTAAGGAGGAACAATCATGAAATTTAGGCCTTTGCATGACCGAGTACTGGTCAAACGCGTCGAACAAGAACAAAAGTCCGCCGGCGGCATCATCATTCCCGATACCGTCCAGGAAAAGCCGATGGAAGGCAAAGTGATCGCCGTCGGCAGCGGCATCAAGGCCGAGGACGGCAAGGTGACCCCCTTGGACGTCAAGGCCGGCGACCGGGTGCTATTCGGCAAGTGGTCGGGCACCGAAATCAAAATCGACGGCGACGATCTGCTGATCATGAAGGAATCCGACATCCTCGGGATCATCGACACGACTCAGTCCAAGAAAAAAGCTGCATAAAGAAGGGATTTTAAGACAATGGCTGCTAAGGAAGTTAAATTTTCCGCCGACGCGCGCGAGCGTCTGTTGCGCGGCGTCGACATTCTCGCCAACGCCGTCAAGGTGACGCTGGGCCCGAAGGGCCGTAACGTC
>JAQBZY010000180.1 GCA_027620395.1 Pseudomonadota bacterium | reverse complement strand
GGAGACCAGCACCGGGAGGTGCTTCTTGCCGTTGTAGACGCCGAAGGTCAGGCCGACGAACTGCGGCAGGATCGTCGAGCGGCGCGACCAGGTCTTGATCACGGTGTTGCGTCCACCCGTACGCGCGGTTTCTGCCTTCTTCAGCAGATAGCCGTCGACGAACGGGCCTTTCCAAACGGAGCGCGGCACTGCTAGGCCCTCCTCTTATTTCTTGCGGACGTGCCGGCTGCGCATAATCAGCCGATCCGTCTTCTTGTTGTTACGGGTACGCGCACCCTTCGTCGGCTTGCCCCAAGGGGTAACCGGATGACGGCCGCCGGACGTCCGACCCTCGCCGCCGCCGTGCGGGTGATCGACCGGGTTCATGGCGACGCCACGCACCGTCGGGCGCTTGCCCTTCCAGCGGTTGCGACCGGCCTTGCCGATCTTGACGTTTTTTTGGTCCGGGTTCGAGACGGCACCGACGGTGGCCATGCACTCGCCACGAACCAGACGAATTTCGCCGGACGTGAGGCGAAGCTGGGCGTAGCCCTGGTCCTTGCCGATCATTTGCGCATAGGTGCCGGCGGAGCGGGCCATCTGGCCACCCTTGCCAATATGAATCTCGACGTTATGGACGATGGTGCCGACCGGCATCGCGGCCAACGGCATGGCGTTGCCTGGACGGATGTCGACGGTGCTCGAACCGGAGACGATACTGTCGCCGACGCGGAGCCGCTGCGGTGCCAGGATGTAGGCCAACTCGCCGTCCGTGTACTCGATCAAGGCGATGAACGCGGTCCGGTTCGGATCATATTCGAGCCGCTTGACCGTCGCCGGCACGCCGAACTTGGCGCGCTTGAAATCGATCTTGCGGAAGCGCCGCTTGTGGCCGCCGCCTTGATGGCGGACGGTGATGTGGCCGGAATTGTTGCGGCCGCCCTTATTACGAATACCTTCGGTCAGGGAGCGTTCTGGCTTCCCCTTCCACAGCGACGACCGGTCGACGAGGACCAATCCCCGGCGGCCTGGTGTTGTCGGATTGTAATGCTTAAGTGCCATCCCTCGATACTCCCCGTCAGACGCCGGTCGTGACGTCGATGGAATTGCCCTCGGCCAGCGTCACCAATGCTTTCTTGATGTCGCTTCGGCGCCCGGCAACCCCGCGGAAACGCTTCTTCTTACCTTTCTGGCGGAGCGTGTTAACGCTCGTCACCTTGACCTTGAACAAAGTCTCGATGGCCGCCTTGATCTCGAATTTGTTGGCGTCGAGCGGAACCACGAAGGCAACCTGATTGTGTTCCGACATCAACGTCGCTTTTTCGGTCACCATCGGGCGGCGGATCAATTCGTAGACCCGCTCCTGACTCGGCTGGAACTGTTTGGGGCTGTAACGTCTCATTTCAGGCGCTCCACCAGCTGGGCGACGGCGTCCTTGGTCAGGACCAGGGTCTCGCGGCGCAGGATGTCATAAACGTTGGCGCCGACACTCGGCAGAACGTCGATGCCGATGATGTTGCGGGCCGCCTTGGCGAAATTTTCGTCGACCGCCGCGCCGTCGATGATCAGCGCATGGCCCCAGCCGAGCTTGGAAAGCTGCTTGATCAACTCGCGGGTTTTCGGCGTCTTCATCTTGGCTTCGTCGAGGACCACCAGTTTGCCGGCTTGGGCCTTGACGCTGAGCGCCGTTTTCAAAGCCAGCTTGCGGACCTTCTTCGGTAAGTCGTGCGAGTGGTCGCGGACATGCGGGCCGAACACCACGCCGCCACCCCGCATCTGCGGCGCCACGGTCGTACCCTGACGGGCCCGTCCGGTCCCTTTCTGCTTGAACGGCTTCTTCTTGGTTGCCGCGACTTCGCCGCGTTCCTTGACCTTGTGGTTGCCGCTGCGGCGCTTGGCGAGCTGCCAATTGACGGCCCGGGCCAAAATATCGGTGCATTTCGGCAGACCGAACACGGCCTCGTCCAGATCGATCGACCCGGCCTTCTTGCTATCGAGACTGACCACGTCCAATTTCATGGTCTTATTCCTTATTCTCGGTGTCGCCGGCCGCCGCCGCCGACTTGAGACCGGCCGGCTTCGGCAGATCTTTCGGCATTGGCCGTTTGACGGCGTCGGTGATGTGGACGTAGCCGCCATCAGAGCCAGGTACGGCGCCACGAACCATGATCAGGCCGCGCTCGATGTCGGTGGCGACGACGGTCAGGTTCTGCTGAGTGCGCCAACGAGCACCCATGTGGCCGGCCATCTTCTTACCCTTGAAGACCTTGCCCGGATCCTGCCGCTGACCGGTCGAACCGTGCGAACGATGGCTAACCGAAACGCCGTGCGAAGCGCGCAATCCGCTAAAACCGTACCGTTTCATGACACCGGCGAAGCCCTTGCCGATGGTGGTGCCGGCAACGTCGACGTGCTGACCGATGATGAAATGATTGGCGCCGATTTCGGCCCCGACATCGACCAGGTTATCCGGGCTGACGCGGAATTCGACCAACCGCTTTTTCGGCTCGACCTTGGCCTTGGCGTAATGGCCGCGCAGCGCCTTCGACATCCGCTTGACCTTGGCCGTGCCCCAACCGAGCTGAACGGCGGTGTAGCCGTCCTTTTCCTCAGTCCGCTGGGCGACGACCTGAACGTTATCGAGAGCCAGCACCGTCACGGGGACGTGCGTGCCGCCCTCCGCGAAAATGCGGGTCATCCCAAGTTTCTTTGCAATAAGACCGGTCCGCATCGTTTCGTTCCTTAGAGTTTGATCTCGACGTCGACACCCGCCGCTAGATCGAGCTTCATCAGCTCGTTCACCGTTTGCGGGGTCGGATCGACGATGTCGAGAACCCGCTTATGGGTCCGGATTTCGAACTGTTCGCGCGACTTCTTGTCGACGTGCGGCGAGCGCAACACCGTGAATTTCTCAATTCGCGTCGGCAGCGGGATCGGGCCGCGGACCGTCGCGCCGGTGCGCTGGGCGGTATTGACGATCTCGCGCGCCGACTGATCGAGCACGCGGTGATCGAACGCCTTCAGGCGAATTCTAATATTCTGTTGTTCCATGGCCCTGGTCCCTGAAAGCGCCGGCCGGTCCCGCGAAGCGGAAGCCGGCCCGGCAATCTTTCGTTACTCTAATATCTTAGCGACGACGCCGGCACCGACGGTGCGGCCGCCCTCGCGGATCGCGAACCGCAGTCCCTCGTCCATGGCGATCGGCACGATCAACGTCACGTTCATCGAGATGTTGTCGCCCGGCATCACCATCTCGGTCCCTTCCGCGAGCTCAACCGTCCCGGTCACGTCCGTGGTCCGGAAGTAAAACTGCGGCCGGTAGTTGGCGAAGAACGGCGTGTGACGGCCACCCTCCTCTTTGGTCAAGATGTACGCCTCGCAAGCGAACTTGGTGTGCGGCGTGATCGACCCTGGCGCCGCCAGAACCTGACCGCGCTCAACCTCGTCGCGCTTGGTGCCGCGCAGCAGAACGCCGATGTTGTCTCCGGCCTCGCCCTGATCGAGCAACTTCCGGAACATCTCAACGCCGGTGCAGGTCGTCTTCGTCGTCGCCTTCAAACCGACGATCTCGATGTCGTCGCCGGTCCTGACGATGCCGCGCTCGACACGCCCCGTCACCACCGTGCCACGGCCCGATATCGAGAACACATCCTCGATCGGCATCAAAAACGGCTGATCCTTCGCACGCTCAGGCTGCGGAATGTAATCGTCGATCGCCTTCATCAGCTCAAGGATCGAATTCTTCCCGATCTCATCGTCGCGGCCCTCAAGCGCCGCCAGCGCCGAGCCCTTGACGATCGGAATGTCGTCGCCCGGGAACTGGTACAGGTTCAGAAGCTCACGGATCTCCATCTCGACCAGCTCCAGAAGCTCCGGGTCGTCAACCTGGTCAACCTTGTTCAAGTAAACCACAATCGCCGGAACGCCCACCTGACGCGCCAACAGAATGTGCTCGCGGGTCTGCGGCATCGGGCCGTCGGCGGCCGAACACACCACAATCGCACCGTCCATCTGCGCCGCGCCGGTGATCATGTTCTTCACATAATCCGCGTGGCCAGGGCAGTCGACGTGCGCGTAATGCCGGGCGTCCGTCGAATACTCAACGTGCGCCGTCGAAATCGTGATCCCGCGCGCCTTCTCCTCCGGGGCCTTGTCGATCTGGTCGTAAGCCGAAAACTCAGCTCCGCCAAACTCCGACAATACCTTCGTGATCGCCGCCGTCAGCGTCGTCTTGCCATGGTCAACGTGACCAATCGTGCCAACGTTGCAGTGCGGCTTCGTGCGCTCGAATTTTTCCTTGGCCATGTTCTCAAGTCCTCGTTTTAAATCAGCCGGCGAGCCGTTCGCGGATCTCTTGCGAGACCTGGTTCGGAACTTCGGCGTAGTGAGCAAAATGCATGGAGTATTGCGCCCGACCCTGGCTCATCGATCGCAACTGGTTGACGTAACCGAACATGTTGGCAAGCGGCACCATGGCCGTCACGACGCGGGCATTGCCGCGCTGGTCCATGTCGTTGATCTGGCCACGCCGGCTGTTCAAATCGCCGATAATGTCGCCCATGTAGTCATCCGGCGTCACCACTTCGACTTTCATGATCGGCTCAAGCAACTTCGGACCGGCCTTGGCGATGCCTTCGCGGAAGGCAGCGCGGGCGGCAATTTCGAACGCCATCACCGACGAGTCGACGTCGTGGTAGGCGCCGTCATAAAGCTCGGCTTTGAAATCGATCATCGGGAAGCCACAGAGAACGCCGCTGGTGCAAGCGCTCTTCAAGCCTTTTTCAACGCCGGGAATGAATTCCCTGGGCACGTTGCCGCCGACGACCGAGTTCTCAAACTGAAAACCGGAACCCGGGGGCAGCGGCTCGAAGCGAATCTTGACCCGGGCGAACTGGCC
>JAQBZY010000179.1 GCA_027620395.1 Pseudomonadota bacterium | reverse complement strand
CATCAAGCCGAACCGGCCCGATCCGAAGCCCGTTCGGCGAATTTGAATCAGAAATCAAAGCGCTTCCCTCCGAAGCTGCACACAAATTAGGCAAATTATGCGGGTTGGCAACGGAATTTGCGCCGAGGACGCCGAAACCGGAGATAAAGTGTTTTAATTCAATACGATATCAGTGACGAATTTAACCCCGGGATAGCCCAGGGTCAGCAGTAGATAGGCCAAAAGAGCGGCCCTGGCAGCGCGGCGTCCGCGCAACCCGTGCCGAGCGGCGGCATACAGCACGGCGCCGATGGTCACGAAGGCGGCCAGCGTGAAGATCGTTTTATGATCGAGATGGACTGCCCTGCCGTCACCGGCAATGTTGAGCGCCGTTCCGGTGACGATGCCGAGGCCGAGGATGACCTCGCTCCAAGCCAGCATCCGGACCACCATGCCGTCGCAGGCCGTGACCGGCGGCAGTACCCCGTCCAGAACCGGCTTTTGTTTCGCCTTCAATGCCCGTTCCTGAACGAAGGCCGCCAATGCCGCTTCCGCGGCGATGGTGACCAGGGCGTAGGTAATGACCGCCAGCCCGATGTGCAGTGCCAGCCAACCATCGCCGATGCCGACATGGACCGGTAGCATCGGGACATGCTGCCAAACCGTCGCCATGATGCCCAGCGTCAGCACCACCGCCGACTGCAACGGCGCTAACCGCCAGACATTGTCGACAGTGGCGGCCAGCACCATGAACAGCGCCATCGACGCCGTTGCCGTTACCCACAGCGAGGTCGCGAAGTCGGCTTGCCACTCGCCGCCGAGACGCCCGAACACGGCGGTTGCCGGGCCGATGCAGGCGACCGTCAGCACGGTCCAAAAAACATAGCCGCGGCTACCGCCCTTGACCCAGGTGAAGGCCACGGCGGGAAGGATCGATACCAGGGCCGCGACGCCCGGAAAAAACTGCTCCGACATCATCCACCGAATGGTTTTGTTGACGGTCTTTTGCCAGCCTTCGGCGTGACGCCGAACCATGCTGCCGACACCTTGCTTTGGCAAGCCCCTTGGCAATTCTGGGCGCTGTCGCTACATCTCCAGCGAGCCCGCACGTCTGGACAAACGGAGGCAACCGCGCCATGCCGCGCACCATCGCGATTATCGTCGGCGCCGGCCGCGGGCACCGCTTCGGCGGTGGCGTGCCGAAGCAGTATCTCGATCTTTGCGGCCGGCCGGTGCTCGGCCATACCCTTCGGGCCTTCGCCGAGCATCGCCGCGTCGATGCCATCCTACCGGTGATCCATCCCGATGACGCCGAACTGTTCCGGACCGCCGCCCTGGGTATCGAAACCCTGGCGCCGGTTTTCGGTGGCGCACAGCGTCAGGATTCAGTCCTGAACGGTCTCCGCGCCATTGCCGGGATGGCGCCCGATTATGTCTTGGTGCACGACGCGGCCAGGCCCAGGGTTGCGGCCGATTTAATCGACCGGGTTCTCGATGCCCTGGCGAACGCCGATGGCGCCGTGCCGGCGCTGCCGGTGACCGACACGTTGAAACGCACTGACGCCGCCGGCCGCATCGCCGACACGGTTTCCAGGGACGGGCTGTGGCGGGCGCAAACGCCACAGGGATTCCGCTTTCGGTCATTATTGGACGCGCACGAGGCGGTGGCCGGCCGGGCGCTGACCGACGACGCCGCCGTGGCCGAGGCGTGGGGCCTCATGGTCGGCGTGGTGCCGGGGTCCGAGGAAAATATCAAGATCACGACGGCGGAGGACATGGCGCGGATGACCGAGACAATCGCCGGTGCGAGACAGGGTATGACATTCAGGATCGGCAACGGTTACGACGTGCACCGGTTGGGGCCTGGAAGCGGTATTCATCTGGGCGGAATTCTGATCCCCTTCGACGGCGCCCTGATCGGCCACTCCGATGCCGATGTGGCGTTGCATGCGATCACCGATGCGGTGCTCGGGGCCATTGCCGACGGCGATATTGGGTCGCACTTTCCGCCCAGCGATCCGAGGTGGCGGGGCGCAGCTTCCGAGGTGTTCCTGCGGCACGCCGCCGAACTGGTCGAAAAACAGGGCGGTGGCATCGAAAATATCGATCTCACGGTAATTTCCGAGGCCCCGAAGATTGGCCCTTACCGCCACGATATGCGGGTAAAAATCGCTGAAATCGTTGGCCTTGAGCTGAGCCGGGTCTCGGTCAAGGCGACCACCACCGAGCAACTCGGCTTTACTGGCCGCGGCGAAGGCATCGCCGCTCAGGCGAGCGTTTTGATCCGCTTCGGTTAAGCGCCTTTCGGTTGACCGTTTGACCTGTTGCGCTAGAGTCTCCCCGGAACCCGGCTGCCCATGGCGCGCGTCCGCCGGGACAGAAATTCGCCGGGGAGGCGCCGCGTCGGATGATCAAGAGGACTACCTTCGACAAGGTCGATCTGCTGTTGATCGATACCGACTTGAACGCGCGCCAGGGCGTGCGGACCATCCTGTTGAATAATGGATTCCGCGAAATCACCCAGGGATCGGATATTACCCGGCTGCGCGATATTTTGACGCGGACGATGCCGGACATCCTGCTCTGCGGCACCGAATTTCCGGACGGCTCGATCTTCGACGTCATCCGCGACATTCGCCACAACCGGCTAGGCAACAACCCGTTCATGCCAATCATCGTGTTCCTGGATGAACCGACGCCGGCCTTGGTCGCCAAGGTCATGAACAGCGGTGCCGACGACGTGACCATGAAGCCGATTTCGACCAAGGCGCTGATGGATCGGCTCGACACCCAGATCAACAACCGGCGTCCCTACATCGTGACCGACGACTACGTCGGTCCGGCCAGGCGCGGCGACAACACCGCCAATGCCATCCATCCGCCGAACCTTTTGCAGGCGAAATCGTATGGCGGCAAGCTCGACTTCGTCGAGATTCAACGCGGTATCGACGAAGCGCAGACCGCCGTCGAGAGCAAGCGCTTGCAGAACATCGGTCCGGAAATATCCGCCCTGGTCGGCAAATTGGTCCCGATGCTGGATAAGCCGGCGGTCTCGCCGGCCGCCGCTGGCGGTTTGCAAATGCTGATCGACATCAACCGCGAAACCATCACCAGATTGGAAGGCAGCAAGTTCGATCATGTGATCTCTTTGTGCCTAGCGATGATCAAGGTATCCGAGTCGATCAGTCAAAAGGTCGGCGATTCCCCGGACAAAACCCAGGTCAAACTTCTGAAGCCGCTGTCGCAAGCCGTGCAGGCCGGTTTCTCGGGCGGCTTCACCACCGCCGAGGTGGCGCAACAGATCGTCAAGCGGATCGGCGTGCACTTGGACTAAGCCGGCGCCTCTGGCCTAGCCGGCCGTCTCCTCGCCGATCCATTTCAGGAAATCCGGATTGCCGCCGACAATCGGCAGCGCCACCACGCACGGCACTTCGTAACCATGCAACTCGCGGATCCGGTCTGTCGCCGGCTCGATCAAGGTCGTCACCGTCTTGAGGATCAATAGCGCCTCGTCGGCGGTTTCGATGGCGCCTTGCCAGGAAAAGATCGATGTCAGGCCGCCAATCACGTTGGCGCAGGCGGCCAGCTTCTCTTCGACCAACAAGCGGCCAATCATCAGCGCTTCGTCCTTGTCGCGGCAGGTGATGTACAGAACGACGGCATCGGACATGGCAGTCACCTCTCAGCTTGGTGTTCCAGCGATTTGAGCTTAGGATATTCCGATCATGCGAGCCAATCCGGGCAACCGCGCCGAGACGCGGGCCGGCAGGGAGAGTGCCGATGCAAGCGATCGATCGGGCGGCCGACGACGAAGACAACGACATCGAAAACCAACCCGGACATCCGACGGATGGACAGCTGCGATGGTTGCGGCGCGGGTTGACGCAGCCCGGCGGCAAATTGCCGTTGTTCGACGGCTTCGGCCAAAAAGTCAGCGAGCGGACGGTCCGAAGCTGCATCCGGCACGGCTGGGCCGAGCCATGGTTCAGCAATCCGATCAAACCGGACTGGCTGGTCTGTCGGCTGACCGAACATGGCCGCTCCGCCGCCGACGCCGCCGGCGGCTCCGCCGAAGATTGAAAGCGCCACAACTACAAATGCAGTTTGGCATGGTTTCGGCGCCGCAACGGTCGGTGCGTTGGTCGTGGTGGGCGGTATGACCAAACCCTCCGAATTCTCCGAACTGGTCCGCCGGCCAAGCGTGGTGCTGGTCTGCGTCAACCGCCGGCTGAAGATGGGCGAACCGTCGTGCGCGGCGGGCGGCAGCGAAGCGATTGCCGACGCGATGGAAGCTGGAATTCGGACCGAACGTATCGACGTCAAGCTCGAGCGCAGCATCTGCATGGGACAATGCACCAAGGGCCCAACGGTTCGTTTCGCGCCCGGCGGCCGCTTCAACCTGCCGACCCGGTTGTCCGACGTGCCGGCGCTGGTGGCTGAACTCAAAGTATTGTGCGGCGTCAAACCCGCGGACGACGGCCCGCCGCTGCTGCATCTTTTGGGCTCCTAACCGGGAGATTTCTTTATTTTAGGGCTTGTGACGGCGATCACTTACGGGGGCCGGCCGAGCGGTTAGGGTGATCATTGTAAGGATGGATTTCCTTTTGAAATCCTCCCTTCCCTCAAGAGCACAAACTCAAGCCGGGCCCTCGGGTCCGGCTTTTCTCTTGTTTGATCGCGAATCGGGTTCGAGCCGCTAAATCCCCTGCCCCTGCGGAAAGCGGTCGATGGTGAGGCCCGAGATATCGATGTCGGGCTGCCGTCCGGACAAGATATCCGAGAGCACCCGCCCTGATCCCGCGGCCATGGTCCAGCCGAGCGTGCCATGGCCGGTGTTGAGATAGAGGTTCTGGATCCTGGTCGGCCCGATCAGCGGCCCGCCGTCCGGGATCATCGGCCGGAGCCCGGTCCA
>JAQBZY010000178.1 GCA_027620395.1 Pseudomonadota bacterium | reverse complement strand
CCCGGCGATGACAACCGCTGGAGACAGGCGTTAGACCGCCTCATACACCACGTGGAGGGACACAAGCCTAACAAGTAAACGCGCCGAGCTTTTAAAAGGCAATTGCCGCATCGACAGTGGCGGCCAGAATCGCCACTGGCGCCACGGAATCAAAATAATTGGCCCTACTTTTCTTAAAATCGGCCAAGTACGTCGGTTGACGCCGATCATCTAGGAGAGGCATAATTTTCCTCTGAATTTCCTCGGCTGCCAGCATCGAAAATGTGCCCGGTGCGCATCCCGCTAGCCATGGGTTTCAAGACACCGCACCCTCTGGGAGTACATTTCATGCCGTCCAATGCCAAAACTTCCGCGCTCGCAACGGCGCAGGCGGCAAAAGCGTTCAACCGCCGCGCCGTGGTGCAGGGTGTAATGGCAACAGCATCAATTGCGGCACTTGGCCCGTTCGTGATCCGCGATGCGTTCGCCGCCGCCGAGATCAACGCCATTGTCTGGACCCATTACCTCACCGACGATTTTCTAAAATCGTTCAGAAAGAAGACCGGCATCAAGGTCAACGTCACGTTGCTCGGTTCAAACGAGGAACTTCTGAGTAAGATGAAGACCTCGAAAGGCCGCGGCTTCGACCTCATTACGCCGACGCTGAACCGCAAGGGACAGTGGATCGACTTGGGTCTCCTACAGCCTTGGGATCTAAAAAAAGTGAAGAACCTCAAGAACGTTGACGAGTCCTTCGTCAAGGCGTCGCAGGCCTGGACCTGGGGCAAGGGCCAGCATCACCTGCCGCACATCTGGGGCACCGAGGCGATGTCGTGGCGCACCGATTTGTGGAAAACCGAATACGGCAAGCTGTAGCTCGGCGATCTCTGGCAGCCGGAAATGAAGGGTAGAATCCAGGGCCGGCCGCATTCGATGATGGCCGGCATCGGCCGCTATCTCGAAGGTGCCGGCAAATTGCCGCCGTTCACCGACACCTATAAGGACGAAGCGAACATGCGGAAGATCTGGGATCAGATCACCAAGTTCGCAGTCAAGCACAAGCCGTGGGTCAAACAATTCTGGAACGACCACGACACCCAAAAGGTCGGCTTCATGCAGAACGGGTGCGTCCTTGGTCAAACCTGGGACGGCCCGGCGATCGAGTTGTTCAAACAAGGCAAGCCGGTGCAGTACATGGCGCCGAAGGAAGGCGCATTCGCCTGGCTCGACGGCATGTCGATGCCGATCGGCGCCAAGAACATTGAACAAACCTACGCCCTGATCAACGAAATCTATACGGTCGCGGCGGCCGCCGATTCGGCGATTAAGACCGGTTACAACGGCACCGTGAAGGGCTATGCCGACAAGCTCGACGAAAAATCGAAAACGGCATTCAAGCTTGCCTACCCTGGCGACGCCTTGGCCAAGCTTTGGTGGTGGCCGGACGAACCGCAATGGTACGCGTCGATCCGCGCCGAGTACCGCGATAAATTCGTCGCCGCCTGATCGGCGCCGGAGACGCTTCAGAAAATCCGCGTCCGGGCCAATGACTGATGCCGAGCGGGAATACCAGAATCGTGCTCTAGGCGGCTACAAACCGTGTTGTCAAAGTGAGACCGGGCTGGAATTGAGGGGATATTCACCGACTTGCTTCCCAAAAAAGTGGGCCCCGGAACAAGTCTGGGGTGACGGGTTGAGGCTTACCCCGACGTGACCTGAATCCCTTGGCGTCATTCCGGGCGGCGCAGGGCGCCGTCCCGGAATCCACAGTCGATGGCTGATCTTAGATCTTGCTGAAGGTCTTACGCAGCTTGTCGACGATTTCGTCGATGTGCTTTTCCTCGGCCACGAACTGCGGCGCGATGATGCCGCTGTCGCCGGTGAACTTAATGTGCAGGCCGTTCCAGAACAAATCCTTCTGCAACTGGGTGCCGAGCGCGCCGGGCGCGCCCTTGGCCTTCACCTCGACGGCGCCCAAAAGTCCGTAGCTGCGGATGTCCTTGAGGCACTCCATATCCTTCAGGCTATGCAGCGCTTCGGCGAAATATCCGGAAAGCTTGTTGGCGCGCGCAAAGAGGTTGTCCTTCTCGAAAATATTCTGCGTCACGATGCCGGCCGCGCAAGCCGCCGGGTGACCGGAATAGGTATAGCCGTGGAAGAACTCGATGGCGTTTTCCGGTGCCGCGTCGATGATGGTGTCGTAGATGCTATCCTTGACCGCAACCGCGCCCATCGGCTGCGCACCGTTGGTCAACGCCTTGGCCATGGTCATGATGTCCGGCGTGACACCGAACGATTGCGACGCGAACGCCTGGCCAGTGCGGCCAAAGCCGGTGATGACTTCGTCGAACACCAGAAGAATGCCGTGCTGATCGCAAATCTCGCGGAGCCGCTCCAGATATCCCACCGGCGGCACCAGAACGCCTGTCGAGCCGGCGATCGGCTCGACGAACACGGCGGCGATGGTCGATCCGCCATAGGTCTCGCAGAACCGCTTGAGGTCATCGGCCAACTCGGCGCCCCGCGTCGGCTGGCCAGGAATGAATTCATTTCCCTCCAACAAAGTGTGGCGCATGCAGACCACGTTCGGCATTACGCCGGAGAACGTCTCGCGGTTCTTGACCATGCCGGCCAAGCTGACGCCGCCGATGTTGACGCCGTGATAGGCCCGCTCGCGCGATACGAAGCGGGTCCGCTGCCCCTCGCCCTTGGCGCGGTGATAGGCCATGGCGATCTTGAGCGCGGTATCGATGGATTCCGATCCCGAATTGACGAAGAACACATGGTTGATCGGCTCCGGAGTGATTCGGGCGACCAAGCTCGCCAGTTCGAAGGAACCAGGATGACCGAGTTGGAACGGTGGCGTGTAGTCGTTGGTCAGCAACTGGTCGCGCACCGCATTGGCGATTTCCGGCCGGCCGTGCCCGAGCGGGCAGCAAAACAGAGCCGACGCGCCATCGAGGATTTTCCCACCCTTATGGTCGATGTAGTACATTCCCTCGCCCTTGACGACGATGCGGGGATTGGCCTTGAAGTCGCGGTTGCCGGTAAACGGCATCCAGTGCTGTTCGAGCGAATTTGCGGTGAATTCCATTTGAGCCTCCCCTTACGACTTCCGGTGATCATCCCCTGGCGTGGTTGGCCAAAAAAGGACTCATCCGGCGGATGAAAATGACGCTGCATGCACACCAGCACCGCTTCGATGGTGCCACCGTCCTTGCCCTGCACTCGCCGACAAGATTAGACTTTCGTCTTGGCACCACAATAGGGCCAGATACAGTGATTCCACTGGGCCACATGGCACCAAAAGATTCGACTTAGCAGGTTCAGCCGACCTGCTCGCAAGATACCGGTAGGAGACCAAGGTGCGGGACGCCATCTTCAACCTGCAACGGGTCGAGAACGTCAGCTTGCAGGCGCAGATCCGCGAGATGCTGGTCTCAGCGATCCTCGATGGCCAGCTTGACGGCGGTGAGCCGCTGCCATCGAGCCGGCGGATGTCGGGAATGCTCGGCGTATCGCGGAACACCGTCGTCCTCGCCTATCAGAATCTGGTCGACGACGGTTATCTGACGTCCCGCGAGCGGAGCGGCTATTACGTCAGCCCCGGCATGGCCTCGCAGACAGACGCGCTGTCGCCGCACCTGATATCGAACCGAGGCCCGGCATGGCGGAGCCGGTTTCGGGTTCACCCGAGCGAGCAGGAGAACATCGTCAAGACACTCGACTGGCCGTCATATCCGTATCCATTCGTCTACGGGCAAGTCGATCAGCAGATGTTTCCTTTGCCGGCGTGGCGCGAATGCGCCCGACAAGCGCTTGGCCGGCGGGCCATGGACGCTTGGACCGGCGATCGGCTGATCCATGACGACCCGATGCTGGTCGAGCAAATCCGGACGCATATCCTGCCGAGGCGCGGCATCACCGCCAGGCCGGACCAGATATTGGTCACCATGGGGGCGCAGAACGCGCTCTATTTGCTTGCCAGCCTGCTGTTCACCGAGGAAACCGTGGTCGGGCTCGAAAATCCCGGCTACCCCGACATGTGGAACATCGCGCGGCTCATGACCGAGAACGTGCGGCCAATCCCGGTCGACGACGGCGGATTACCCATCGACGAGCGGCTGGACGGCTGCGACTACGTTTACGTCACGCCAAGCCACCAGTTTCCGACCACCGCCAAGATGCCGCTACCGCGCCGGATCGAGCTCCTCGAACGCGCCGCCGCCAACGACACCGTCATCATCGAGGACGACTACGAGTTCGAGACCAACTACATCGGTACTCCGACGCCGGCCTTGAAATCCATGGACGACGAAGGCCGGGTCATCTATGTCGGCAGCCTCTCGAAATCGCTGTTTCCGGGTCTCCGGCTCGGCTTCATGGTCGCCGCTAAGCCACTGATCGACGAGGCCCGGGCGCTCAGGCGGCTGATGCTCCGTCATCCACCGACCGTCAATCAACGCCAGACCGCGTTGTTTCTATCGCTCGGGCATCACGATGCCCTGATCCACCGCCTGCACCGGGAATTCCGCAAGCGTTGGGAAGTGATGGACAGGGCTTTGCAGCAATACCTGCCGGCGTCCGCCAGGCGGCCGAGCTTCGGCGGCACCAGCTTCTGGGTCCGCGGCCCGGACGGGTTGGATGCCATGCGACTGGCCGAAGCCGCCAAGGCCGAGGGCGTTCTGATCGAACCCGGGCGGGTGCATTTCTTCGGGCCGGAGCAGCCTCGGAATTATTTCAGGCTCGCTTTTTCCTCGATCCCGACGGATCGTATCGAACCCGGCATCCGGATACTGAGCGAGCTCACCTACGGGACGCGCCGAATCTAAACCATCTTGCATCGGAGAGCGACGGCATGACCCAGAAAATCGCCATCATCGGCGCCGGCGCGCTCGGCGGCTACGTCGGCGGCTACATGAC
>JAQBZY010000177.1 GCA_027620395.1 Pseudomonadota bacterium | reverse complement strand
AGACCAAATTTAACCTGACAGACACCGTGTCAAAATCGGTAACTGTCAGATCAGGTCTGAATTACTACATTTTATGGTTCCGATACAGCGGCGATTTTCACCCGGAAGATGTCGTCTTTTCCAACACGCCGCAACCGCTCAAGCTCGATAAACCGATCGCCGAACAATTCTCGCGCGGCCTCAATTACAAACTATTCAGCATTAAGACAAAGTTCAATTACGGTTTCTCGCGCGTGCCCAGGCCCTACGGAACTGTCCTCGTCGGCTTTGATTTCAACCATCGTCATCTCAACCGCAATAATCTGCAGTATGTCACCGATGTCTTGGGCATCGGCCTTGCGGCCGACAAAACTTTCCAGGATCTCCTTGAGGACGGCCACGCGATCAGCGCGAAACTCGACTGGAAGATCAACAAGGCTTGGATTTCTCAGGAAATCGTCCCGGTCGGTACGCGCGGCGATCCGACCTATGTCGGGCACGGCGCGGTTGATCCCGACTTCTCCAAGATTACCATGGGCGTGTTGATCAGCCGGGCCGAGGTCAGCGCCAGGGATTTCATTTCCGCCGACTATTTCGTTTATCTGACGATCTTCGGTGTTCTCGGCACGGTGTTCGCGGTCGTCATGGACCGCAAGAAGCATGGCCGATTCTGGTTGGCGCAGTCGTGGATTCTTCGGGTGATGTCGTGGCCGGTATTATTGCTGGCCGGTGGAAATCTGCTGCTCGATTTTGCGGTCTTCGAGCTTTCCAAGGGCTATGTCGATATGCTGGTGCTGGGCTACAAGTGCCTGTGGTGGCTGGTGCCGGGTAGAATTTTCGGAATCGCCTTGGAGCGGTTTCTTTGGGTGCCACTCGAAGAACATACCCGCCGAATGGTGCCCAACGTCATCCGTATGTTCGGATCGGTCAATATCTACATCCTTTCCGGCTTCGGGATAATCGCCTTCGTGTTCGACGAAAAGATTACCAGTCTTTTGGCGACATCGGGTCTGCTCGCCATGATCATCGGCCTCGCTATACAGGCGAATATATCGAACGTATTCTCCGGCATCGCGATCAACTTGGAACGGCCGTTCGTGGTTGGTGACTGGATTAAAATCGATCAACTCGAGGAAGGCGAAGTCGTCGACATCACCTGGCGGACGATCCGAATCAAGACTCGGGACGGATTTACCATCAGCATGCCGAATGGCAAGGCCTCTGAATCGCCGATTCAGAACTTCACGGCTAGCAAGGTGATCCGGATTTCCTATGATCTGAACGTCGACGCTAACGCCGATCCGCGCAAGGTTTGCGAAGTTTTGACCGCGGCGCTCAAGAGCACCGAAGGTGTCGCCAAGGAGCCACCGCCGATTGCGCGATACGGCGGCACCGTCGATGGTTATAACGATTGGGGCGGACAGTATATCCTGCAATTTTGGATATCCAGTTACGCAAGGCGCGAGGTGATTTCCGACGCTGCTTGGCAGAATACCTTCGCGGCCTTGGAAGAGGCCGGATATTGCGGTGGTTACGTGCCGGCCGTCCGCGCACCTGAGCGGGACGCCGATGCCGCCGACGACGCCCAGCCCAAGGCGCAGCCGGTGTAATCTCGCGGGAGCATCCTGATGTATCTGAATCAACTCAACGAACGCCAAAAGGAATCGTTTCTGATTTTGGCCAGCCGCTTGACCATGGCCGATGGCGAGGATTCCAGCGATGAGGAGGCGGCAATCGAGCGGGTCCGGGAAGAAATGAACTTCGACGGGACCGTCGACGTCACGCGGGTGCTTGGCGACATTGATGTCACGGCTTTCGACACCCACAAGGTGAGGGTTATCGCGGCGCTGGAGTTGTTGCGTCTGGCCTACGCCGACGACTACATGCACGAGGCCGAAGTTTCGATGGTGCGGGAAGTCTGTGCCGCCATGGGCTTTTCCGAGGATTGGCTGACGACCATGGGTGAGTGGGCGACTCGGTTCAATCAGGTCGAGGGCGAGGAACTCGAAGGTGAAATGGCGGAATACAGGGACGCCCTGCTAACTCACGCCCTACAGATGATGGACATGTGACCGGCCGGCACCAGATCAGGCGATCATATCCCTGAGGAAATTAGGTAACGCGAACGCCGCCTTGTGAATCTCGGCGTTGACATAGCGGGTCTGCAATCCGCTGGCGGCGTAGCGTTTGGCGATTTCGCCCGCCGGCACCTGACGGTGCGCCGGTTCATCGGTGCCCCACCCGAATGCCATCGGTCCGCAGACATAGGTCGGCACGGTGGCGATATAACAAGACGCGTCCTTATAGAAATGCCGGAGGTGACGAAGCGTACCCTTGAGTTCGTCCGCCTGCATGAACGGAACGCCATTCTGGGTGACGACGATGCCGCCAGGATTGAGGCATTTCCGGGTATTGGCGTAAAACCCGCTCTCGAACAGCACTTCACCCGGGCCGATCGGATCGGTGCTGTCGATGATCATCACGTCGTAGGTGTCGATCGGGTTGGCGGCGAATGCGGCACCGTCGGCGAACACCAGATCGGTGCGTGGGTCGTCGAAGGCGCCCTGGGAGTGGTTAGGCAGGTGCTGGCGCGACAATTCGACGACGATCGGGTCGATTTCGACCATCGTCACCTTCTCGACCGACTTGTGGCGGAGCGCTTCTCTGAGCATCCCACCGTCGCCGCCACCGATGCTCAGAACCTTGCGGACGGCGCCGTGCGCCAGGATCGGCACGTGCGTCAGCATTTCGTGATAGATGAACTCGTCGGCTTCGGTGGTCTGGGTGACACCGTCGAGCATCATCATCCGTCCGAAGCGGACGCTTTTGAATATGACCAGGCGCTGATGATCGGTGTCGCTGTCGAAATAAACATTTTCAGCGTCGTAGATCGTCCCAAGCCCGTGGTGCAGTTTCTCCGTGAACGATCCGGTCATAGACCTCGGCCGCGCAGGTGTTCCTCCAGCGCGATCCGATCCGGCTCGAACGCCTCGCGCAGAATCTCGATGGTCGCATGCGGGTTTGCGGCGCCACACATGAAGACGTCGAGCGCGGCATAACCGCATTCGGGCCAGGTATGGATACTGATGTGCGATTCGGCCAGCACGGCGACACCCGAGATCCCGCCGTTCGGCGTGAAATGGTGCAGGTGAATGTGCAGCAGCGTCGCATCGGCGGCGGTGACGGCCTTTCGGAGCGCCGCCTCGACATGGTCGAGATCGTCTAGACGGGAACCGCCGTAGACGTCGATGATGAGATGAGTGCCGGCGAATTTGACGCCGTCGCGGACCTGGAAGAAGTCCTTGTCGTTCTCTTCTGTTTGTCGGTGGGCTACCCCGGTGCCGTCGTGGACGGCGGTGGGTTGCGTTAGCGCGAATGCGTTCGCCAAATCGCTACCTCCAAGGTGTCAATACCTATGCGACCGCCATCGGCCAAGGAACGCTTTGTAAGGCAAAGCGTTCTTCGAAATCAAGAATTTTTTTTGCGCAAAAAGTGCGCGTTTTCTATTGAATGGAAACCCAACTGGTAGTATGTAGCGTCCGCCAGGGCCGCGTGCGTTAGCTGCGGCTGTTTTTGTAACCCCCTTTTAGTGGAGGGTCGGCCATGTGGGGCATGCATCTCACCGTAGACGTCGCGAACTGTAACGGTAACCGCATGGATGGCGAGGCCATCGCTCGGTTTGCGAAGGACATGGTCGAAAAGATCGATATGAAGGCCTATGGCGAGCCATGGGTCGTTCACTTCGGCAAGGAAGACCCGAAAGTCGCCGGGTACACCCTGACCCAATTGATCGAAACCTCCAATATTACGGCGCATTTCTGCGATTATTCCGGGGAATGCTACTTCGACGTCTTCTCCTGCAAGGAGTTCGATGTCGAGGTCGCGCTCGACGTGATCGCGGCCCATTTCGGGTCGCGGAATTGGATCTACAACACCACCGTCCGCCAGGCGCCGAGCGTCTTGCAGGTCGCGGCGGCCGAGTAAGCTCAAGACGCGCCGTCGGCGCAGAGGTGCGTCGGCGAATCCCCATAGCTGTCCGCCATGACCGGGCCGGGCACCGCTTGGAAGCGCGTTTTGCCGCCAACCCTGATCCGAAACCCTGGAAATGCGCTTGGCGGACCGGGCGCAATCCGCGATAACGGCCCTCAATGAACCTGTTTCGGACATTTCAGGACGAGGTCGTGTCCATCGTGGAAGCCCTTGTCGCCAGCGGCGACCTGCCGGCCGGGCTCGATTCGGCCAAGCTCTCGGTCGAGCCGCCGCGCGACCCGCAGCATGGCGATCTCAGCACCAACGCGGCGATGGTGCTGGCTAAGCCGGCCGGCATCAAGCCGCGCGATCTGGCGGCGATAATCGCAGAGCAGATGACCAAACTGGCCGGCGTCGGTTCGGTCGAGATCGCCGGGCCCGGGTTCATCAATGCCCGCCTCAAGCCGGAGTTCTGGCACGCGAGGCTCGGCGACGTCCTGGAGACGGGCGTCGCCTACGGCGATTCCAAGATCGGTGCTGACCAGCCGGTCAACGTCGAGTACGTCTCGGCAAACCCAACCGGTCCTTTGCATGTGGCGCATGCCAGGGGTGCTGTGGTCGGCGACGCGCTGGTCAATCTGCTCCGCAAGGCCGGATTCGCGGTCACGGCCGAATATTACATCAACGATGCCGGCGCCCAGGTCGATCAGCTTGGCCGTTCGGCGCATCTCCGCTACCGGGAAGCCTTGGGCGAGGCGATCGGTGACATTCCGGAAGGCCTTTACCCGGGCGATTACATGGTTCCGATCGGCGAGGAACTGGCGGCCGTCCATGGTGATCGATATGTCGGCAAACCGGAATCGGAATGGCTGGGCATTTTCCGGGACGTTGCCGTCGAGCGCTTGATGGTCCGGGTCAAGGAAGACCTGGCGGCGCTCGGCATCCACCAAGACGTC
>JAQBZY010000176.1 GCA_027620395.1 Pseudomonadota bacterium | reverse complement strand
AAGCGCCCAGTCGGTCTACCGGCAGCGCGCACCCCCACCCTTGGCGATGGGGCGACCAGCGAGCGGCCGCTGGGTTCATTGCTCAATCTACCAAGCGCGCCGCCGCAACCGCCAACTATGCTGCCGGGCGCGCCGGCGGCAGCTTGGCCAGCAGGTGCAATTCGGCCGGCAGAGCGGATATATGCGCCGCCGGCCTCCGATGCCTCGGCCGAAAAGCCGCTCGGTATCCTCATCTATACCAGCCCCGCCGACGCCACGGCCAAAAGCGCCGTCGACCAACCTCTTGTCGGCGGGCCAGAACAGCCGATCTCGCCAGCGCCAAGCGCGCCCGGGCAACCGGCAAGCTCGTCGGCCGCTAAAGGCTCCGGGCAACCTACGACGCTGCGGGGCGGGACACTTAAGAAATCGGCAAAACGTGACACCCGCGCCCCGGTGGTGCCGGTGCACCTATCGGCCGATGAAATGCAATACGATCAGAATCAAGGCCTCGTGATTGCGATCGGAAATGTCGACATCCGTCACGGTGACCGGCGATTACTGGCCAATAAGATAACTTACAACCAAGAGACCGATGTTGTTATTGCCGAGGGTGACGCTTCGCTGACCGATAGCGGCGGCAAAATCATTTTCGGCGATCGGATGGAGATCCCAGGCGATCTCAAGGGCGGCGTTATTTACAATATCGGTTTGTTGCTGGATAACCTATCGCGCGTTGCCGCATCCGGCGCACGCCGTTCCGATGGCAACATCACCGAATTCAGCAACGCCGTTTATTCGCCTTGCCGACTTTGCGCCGATGACGCCACGTCGCCTCCAATTTGGCAATTGAAGGCGGTCAAAGTCGTGCACGACCAAGCCGGCAAGACTGTCGAATACCGCGATACCTGGCTTGAAGTCTTTGGCTTTCCGGTGGCCTATACGCCCTATCTTCGCCACCCCGACCCCACGGTTCGCCGCCAATCCGGATTTTTGGCGCCGAGCTTCGGCAACTCGTCCGATCTTGGTTTCATGGTTCGGACTCCCTATTATTGGGCTATTGATGAACAGAGCGACGCAACCTTCACCCCGATTCTGACCACGAGCGGCGGCATCGGTAGCTCTGCCTCCTATAGGCACAGATACCAGAACGGTAAAGTCGATATGAACGGCTCGCTGATGACCGGCGATTCGACCGGCGATATTCGCGGACACATCGACAGCAAGGCCCATTTCGACATTAGCCCGACATGGCGCTGGGGTCTCGATGTCCAACGTGCGAGCGACGACACGTACTCGCGGCGGTACGGCATACCCAGCGAAAGTATTTTGACGACGCGCGGATATTTGGAGGGCTTTCGGGGCACAAATTACGCAGCCTTTAATTCCTATATCTTCCAAGATCTCGATTCCACTTCCGGCGAGTCGACGCCGACCGTCATCCCGATGTTCGATTTCAATCATGTCGGAACCCGAGATCGTTTCGGTGGTTATACGTCGCTCGATATGAACGTATTGTCGCTGGCCCGCCCGAAGGGGACTGATACCCGACGAATTGCAATTCGGCCCAAATGGCAACGTCCATTTTCAGGCGTCATCGGCGATAGATTTACCGCTTCAGTCTCATTGGCGACCGATATCTATCATGTGTCGGAATTGACACGGGGCGACGGGACGACGTTTTCCGGCGTTTCAGGCAGAGCGACACCCCAAACCGAACTCCAATGGCGATTGCCGCTGGTGCGAGATGGCGACAATTACAGTCAGACCCTGGAACCCATCGCGTCCGTCGTTTTCGCTCAGAACGGCGGCAACCCGATAAACATCCCGAATGAAGACAGCCAAGAATTGGAATTTGACGACACTAATATCTTCCAAGGCAACCGCTACGGTGGCTTTGATCGGGTCGACGGCGGGTTGCGGCTAAATTACGGCACCAAATGGGGCTTGTTTGGGCGCAAGGGCGGGAGCACTTCGTTTTTTGTTGGCCAAAGTTACCGCCCCCGGATCGACGACTCTTTCAGCAAATCATCAGGACTTGCCGACAACTTTTCCGACGTCGTCACAAGATTTCATCTGAACCCCGAAAAGTACGTTAATCTTGCTCACCGATCGCAATTCAGCCCGGATAATTTCTCGCCGAAACGCAACGAGTTGAGCGGGCAAGTGGGGACGCCTGCCCTCACCGTCGGCGGTACATATATTCTTATTGATCAGCAAACGGGTAGCGGCTTCGCCGGACGTGAGCAGATGTCAAACAATGTCAGTTCGAAAATTGATAAATATTGGCACGCTCAGTTCTCCAGCCTCACAGATTTGCAATCGAGTGAGTTACGCTCGCTTGGCCTACAGGTGATTTATGAAAATGAGTGCGTGAAACTGACCACGCAACTGTCCCGTTCATATTTTCAGGATCGTGAGATCAGACCGAATACGACGATAGGGTTTACGCTTGTTCTCAAGACCCTCGGTGAAATTAAGTCCGACGTTTTCAACATTCAGTGATGGCGAATATGCACATTCGATGGCCGATTGCTTCCACTCGACCGCGGACTGTCCCCTGGCGGCGTTATCTTGGTGCAGCGGCGTTATGTCTGTCGGTTCTAATCCCTTGTTCCCGGGCCTCAACCCAAGACGCATTGAAGATCGCCGCCGTCGTTAACGACGACGTAATTTCTGTGTTTGATCTTGCGCAGCGAATATCTCTGGTCATCACGTTTTCCAACCTTCCCAATACGCAGGAGACCGCCCACCGAATTGCGCCGGATATTCTTGGCCGACTGATTATTGAGAAGCTGCGCCTGCAAGAGGCGAAACGCCTAAAAATCGAAATCGAACAGCCGGAAATCGACGCCTCGATTGCGCGAATGGAAAGTAATGCTAGCCAGCCTCCAGGCGGCATGGCGACATTTCTCAAACAGCAAGGAATCGACAGCGATACCTTGACCCAGCAAATCCGCGCTGACCTCGCCTGGGTTCGGATCGTCAACGAACTATTTCGGCCAATCAGTTCCGTTTCCGAAGCCGAGGTCGACGACTTGATGAACGAAATTCGGCGCAATGCCGGCAAATCAGAATATTTGGTCGCCGAAATCTTCCTCGCCTTCGACCGCCAATCCCAGGCCAAGGCTCAATCGACAGCCGGACGGCTGCATTCGCAATTGAAATCCGGTGCCGGCTTTTCACAATTGGCGCATAATTTTTCGCAATCCGCATCGGTGCAAACGGGCGGTGATATCGGCTGGGTTTCCCTCCCTGAACTTAGTCCAGCGCTCAGCAACGCCATACAAAAACTTCGTTCTGGAGAAATTTCTGATCCCGTTGTCACCGACGAAGGTATCTATATTCTTTTGCTCCGTGACGTCAGGACCACCAGTGGCCTTGAAACCGCGTCGCCCGGAAGGACTTTACTTAAACTGCAGCAACTTCACTTGGCGTTGGCGCCGGAAGCAAACGCCGCTAGCGTTGCCGCCACCATCGCCCACGCAGGGGAATTGACCCGTGGTGCGCGCTCCTGCAATGACCTTGCAAAAATCGGAACCAGCCAGGGTTCACCTCTTTCCGGATTATTGGGAGAGTTCGATTCCAACAGCTTGTCACCCGCCGTTCGCCAGATTGTTGAGAAACTTCCGGTGTCGACGCCGAGCCAACCCACCAGGACCGCCGACGGTGTCGCCGTCATGATGGTCTGCGAACGCAAAACCGAATCCGGCACCGACCCCATTGCCGAGGCTCGAACCCGAATTCGGTCACGATTGCTGAATGAACGTCTGAGCCGCGCCGCCGATCAGCACATCTCGAAACTTCGCCGCCAGGCCTTCGTTGAAATCCGCCTTTAAAGGTTGAGTGCCGCAATCATGTCAGATTTGCCGCCAGTCGCTTTGACCATGGGCGAGCCCGCCGGCATCGGTGGAGAATTGACCATCGCGGTCTGGCGACGCCGCCAAGAACTGACGACGCCGTTCTTTGTCATCGACGATCCAGAGCGGCTTTCGGAAATTTCGCGGCAGTTCGGTTCGGCAATCGAGATTGAGGTCATTTCCGATCCATCCGAGGCGGCGCGGACCTTTCAAAATGCCCTCCCCGTTCTGGCGCTGACGGATCGCGTCTGCTCGACCCCGGGCCATCCGATCGAAAGCACGGCCATGATGGTTCTACAATCGATTGAACGCGCCGTTGACTACGCGCGGTCTGGGGCGGCCTCGGCCGTCGTCACCAATCCGATCCAGAAGGACGTTCTCTACCGATCCGGTTTCAAGTTCCCTGGCCACACCGAGTACCTCGCCGCCCTGACCGCTACTGAGACGCCGCCGGTCATGATGCTGGCGTCGCCGATGCTTAGGGTCGTCCCGGTCAGCGTCCATACCTCGCTTCGCCGCGCCATCTCGGAATTGACGACGACCGCGATTGTTACTCATGCCCGAATCGCGATACGTGGACTGGTCGAAGATTTCGGCGTCGCCCGACCGCGCGTCGCCGTTGCCGGCCTCAATCCGCATGCTGGCGAAGCCGGCACGCTTGGCGACGAGGACCGCACCATTATCGCCCCGGCAGTTGAGATTCTTCAGGTCGAGGCGGCCGACGTTTTCGGCCCGGTGCCGCCGGATGCTCTCTTCACTGCCCGTGCACGGGCCGGATTCGATGTCGCGATTTGCATGTATCACGATCAAGCCTTGATCCCGATCAAGGCCCTCGATGTCGACAACGCCGTCAATGTGACCCTCGGGCTACCAATCGTCCGCACCTCGCCTGACCACGGCACCGCACTGGATATCGCCGGTCGGGGTGTCGCCGATCCGACTAGCCTGATTCAGGCCCTTAAAATGGCTGACGCCATGGCCCGTTGCCGGCTTCGTGCCGGAGGCCTTGCGTGAGTGGCGACCTGCCACCGCTCCGCGACGTCATCCAAAAATATGGGCTCGGCGCCCGTAAATCTCTCGGCCAGCATTTTCTTCTCGATTCCAATC
>JAQBZY010000175.1 GCA_027620395.1 Pseudomonadota bacterium | reverse complement strand
CTCGTGGACGGGCGCCTGGAATTTACCGGGCGCCCGTTTGACGGGAATTCTTCAGCCGGCGGGCCGAATTGTTGCCATGCCCATTATCAAAATAGACCGGCGGGGAATGGGGAGAAGGATAATGTCGGGCAGGCGTGAGTCATCGCCCGCGTAACCTTGGGGGGACGGATTACCCATGAATACTTCGACCGTCGAGTTGCAGATCGATAATCGCTCTTCGATCGCCAAGCTGTGGACCAATCGGGAAGCCCGTTCAGTCATTTTACAAATTTTGACGATGGCGGCGCTGATCGCGTTCTTCGCCTTCATTGTTTCCAACGCGATTTCCAATCTCGCCTTGCTTGGCAAGACATTCAGTTTCGATTTCCTGAAAAATCCGGCCAGCTACGACATCAATCAGACACTGATCCCCTATACGTCGCGGGACTCGCATTTCCGGGCCGGCCTGGTCGGGCTGTTGAATACCGGTTTGGTCGCCATCTGTGGCATTTTATTGGCGACGATTTTAGGTTTTATCCTAGGCATTCTCCGCCTGTCACCGAATTTTCTACTCAATAAGATGAGTTACTGCTTCATCGAATTTGTCCGGAATGTGCCGGTCCTTCTCCATATTCTGCTGATCCATGGGATCATCGTTCACTCTTTGCCGCACCCCAAGGTCGCGGCAGCAGATTTCAACATCGCGGATTTGATATTTTTATCGAACCGCGGTTTTTATGTCCCGAAGCCTATCTTTCAAGAATTGTTCCTGCTGGTCGTCGTGGCCTTCGTCGCCGGCATCGCGTTCACCATCTGGTTCAAGCGTTACGCCAAGCGCATCCAGGACTATACCGGCAAAATTTATCCGGTATTCTGGATCGGTTGCGCCGCCATCATCGGCTTTCCGATTGTCGTGATATTTTTGACCGGAGTGCCGTTAACTTGGGAGGTGCCGGTATTCGAGCGCTTCAATTTCAAGGGCGGTTTGGTTTTGCTGCCGGAATTCATGGCGCTGTGGTTGGCGCTATCGCTTTATACATCGGCCTTCATCGCCGAAATCGTCCGTTCCGGCATTCGCGCCGTCACCCATGGCCAATGGGAAGCCGCCGGCGCACTCGGCATTCGCCGCAGTCGGACGCTCAAACTGGTCATCCTGCCGCAGGCGCTCCGCGTCATCGTTCCGCCGTTGACCAGTCAATATCTGAACCTGACCAAGAATTCGTCGCTCGCCATCGCCATCGGTTACATGGATATCGTCGCCACTATCGGCGGCATTTCTCTGATGCAGACCGGCAAGGAAATGGAAACGATGATGATCGTGCTTGGCGTGTATCTCTGCATTTCGTTGAGCATTTCGGCGGTCATGAACTGGTACAATAAACGCATCAAGCTGGTTGAACGGTAAGGGGAGGGCACGGACCATGAGCGACGTCGCAATGCATTCCTACGCCCCGGGTACCCATCCCAGCCTGCCGCCGCCGATTGGGCAGGCCGGTGTTCTGCTATGGCTTAGGGCCAATCTATTCTCGTCATGGGTCAATACCCTGATGACGTTGATCGGTATCTTCCTGCTTTATAAAATCCTACCGCCGTTGTTTGACTGGTCGGTCCTGGAGGCCGTGACCAACGCCGGTTCACGGGCCGAATGCCGGGAAATCTCGGCGCACGGGGCGTGCTGGGCCTTCATCGGCGACCGCATATCACTGATGGTGTATGGGTTCTATCCGGTCGAGCAACGGTGGCGGGTCGATCTTTCTTTCGTGCTGTTGGGCTTGGCGCTGGTTCCGGTCCTGTTCGACAAGATTCCGCACAGCAAGCCAGCCTTGCTGTATTCATGCTGCTATCCGCTGATCGCCGGCTGGTTGCTGCTCGGCGATAAATTCGTCAACATCCTGCCGTATGTCGACATCGGCAAAAATTACCTGATTCTCTCGGGCGTTCAGACCAGTGAATTCGGCGGCATGATGCTGAATACCGTCGTCGGCGTCACCGGTATCGCGTTTTCGCTACCGCTCGGAATACTTCTGGCCCTCGGCCGGCGGTCGCACCTACCGATCGTCCGCGCCGTTTGCGTCTGTTTCATCGAATTCATTCGCGGCGTGCCGCTGATCACGTTGCTGTTTGTCGCCTCGACGATGCTGAATTATTTTTTACCACCGGGAAAAACCTTCGATCTGCTCCTCCGGGTGCTGATCATGGTGACGCTGTTTTCGGCGGCATATATCGCCGAAGTGGTGCGCGGCGGCCTGCAGGCGATCCCTAACGGACAGTACGAGGCGGCCAATTCCATGGGCCTCAAATATTGGCAATCGATGCGGCTGATTGTTTTGCCGCAGGCGCTGAAGATTTCCATTCCCGGCATCGTCAACACCTTCATTGGGCTTTTCAAGGACACCACGCTGGTGATCATCATCGGGCTCTTGGATGTGCTTGGCGTCGGCCGGTCGTCGTTGGCCGATGCGAAATGGAATGGCCTATCGACCGAAGTCTATGTGTCGATCGCGATGTTCTTCTTTATCTGCTGCTTCTCGATGTCACGCTATTCGATCTGGCTCGAAGGCAAGCTCGACAAGGGATACAAGCGGTGAAAATGAATCCGGAGGGAGTTGCGCCATGGGTGAGATGAATGTGGCCGAGGAAATCAAGACGTCGATCCAGTCCGCCGCCGGCGACGACGAAGTCATCCAGATCGTCGACATGCATAAATGGTATGGCGATTTTCACGTTCTTAAGAACATCAACCTGAACGTCAAGCGGGGCGAACGGATCGTGATTTGCGGCCCGTCCGGATCCGGAAAATCGACCATGATCCGGTGCATCAACCGCTTGGAAGAACATCAACGCGGCCAGATCATCGTCGACGGCATCGAGTTGACCAACGACCTGAAGCAGATCGACGCCATACGCCGCGAGGTCGGCATGGTGTTCCAGCACTTCAATCTGTTCCCGCACCTGACAGTGCTTGAGAACTGCACGTTGGGTCCGATCTGGGTCCGCCAGACGCCTAAACGCGAGGCCGAGGAAGCGGCGATGAAGTATCTTGAGCGCGTTAAAATTCCGGAACAGGCCAAGAAATATCCAGGACAGTTATCCGGCGGTCAGCAGCAGCGCGTCGCCATTGCCCGCTCGCTGTGCATGAACCCGAAGATCATGTTGTTCGATGAGCCGACTTCGGCGCTCGATCCGGAAATGATCAAGGAAGTGCTCGATGTCATGGTCGGGCTGGCTGAAACAGGCATGACGATGCTTTGCGTCACCCACGAAATGGGGTTCGCCAAGACCGTCGCCGACCGGGTCATGTTCATGGACGAGGGCGAAGTCATCGAGGAGAACACGCCCGACATCTTCTTCGACAATCCGCGGCACGAACGCACCAAATTGTTTCTCAGTCAGATTCTCGGCCACTGAATTTACGCATCGACTTGCCATCCGGGGGATGGCCGGGGCGGGCCGCTCGGGGAGGGGCGATCGCCCCAATCTATTTCAGGTGGCCTATTTCAGGCTGGCGATTGACCGGACTGTTTGGAAAAAAGTCCGGTCAGCCTGGGATCGTCGATTATTTTCCGCTTCTGATCGTAGGCGGTAAAACCCTGTTGCTGGTAAAGCGCCAGCGCCGCCGGGTGATCGAGATTGCAAGTGTGCACCCACAACCGCGCCGGATTCCGTAACCAAGCCTCGTCGATGGCGGCACGGAGCAGATAGCGACCGAAGCCTCGGCCGACGAAATCAGGAATAAGCCCAAAATAGGCGAGTTCGATATTCTTGGCGTCGCGGGCATCGAGTTCGAAATATCCGGCGGGCACGCCGCCACCGTACAGAACGAACACGTCGACGCCGTCCTCGGCCAAATGTCGGTTGAGCTTTTCGTTGCTCCAGGCCCGACGCTCCCACCATAAATACCGTTCGCCGATGGTGTCGTACAGATACCGATAGAATGAGACCGTGATCGGCTCGGCCCGCATCAATGCGATCCTGCAGAGCGGCAGCGGCGGCGGTGGCGCTTTCGGGGCCGCCGTCATTTCCAAATAGGTGACGACGGTTTCCAGTTTGCCGGTGGCAATGCCGCTCAAGCGGTTTCAATCGGCGTATCGTCGCGGCCGCCCCATTCCGTCCACGAGCCATCATAGATGGCGACGTTTTCGGTCCCGATCAAATAGGCGGCGAATGCGATCACGCAGGCGGTGATGCCGGAGCCGCAACTGGCGACCAGCGGTTTCGACAGATCGACGCCGGCGGCGTCGAAGGCGGCTTTGATCTCGGCACAGCTCCGCATCGCTTGATTGTCGGCCGGGCTCATCAGCTTATTGAACGGCAGATTCAGACTGTCCGGAATGTGGCCGCTGCGAAGGCCGGCTCTCGGCTCCGGCGCCTTACCCGCGAACCGTTCGGCACTACGGGCGTCGATCACCATTTCGCGGGCGGATTTTACATTGTCGAGCATCTGCTCGACGCTGCGGAGCAGAAAATTGTTGGTCCTGGCCGTGAAGTGCCGCTCGCGCGGATTCGGCGGCAGATCGTCGGTTTGGCGGCCCTCGGCTAGCCATTTCGGCAGCCCGCCATCGAGAACCGCGACATCGTCGTGCCCAAAGACCCGGAACATCCACCACGCCCGGCACGCCGCCATGGCGCCGCCTTGCGCATCGTAGACGACGATCCTGTTGCCGTCGCCAAGACCGAGCTTGCGGACCCGGCTCGAGAACTTCTCGGCGGACGGCATCATGTGCGGCAACGGATTGTCGGCGTCGGCGATATCGTCGACATCGAAATAGACGGCGCCGGGAATATGGCACTCACGGTATTCCGCCTTGGCGTTGCGCCCTGCTCCCGGTAGGAACATGGTCGCGTCGACGATCCGCACATCCGGCGATTTCAAGTGCGCCGCCAGCCACTCGGTGCTGACCAACGCGTGCGGGTTCTGATAAGACATGGCGATTACTCCAACCAGGCTGGCACCGGCAATTTCTTCTCG
>JAQBZY010000174.1 GCA_027620395.1 Pseudomonadota bacterium | reverse complement strand
CATGAATTCCTGGATGTCGATCGGATTGTCGGCGTGGGCTCCGCCGTTGATGATGTTCATCATCGGCACCGGCAAAACGTGCGCCCGGACTCCGCCGATGGAGCGATATAGCGGTAAACCGGCCTCCTCGGCCGAGGCCTTGGCGCAGGCCAACGAGACGCCGAGGACGGCATTGGCGCCGAGCCGGGCTTTGTTGGGCGTGCCGTCGAGCTCGATCATGATCTCGTCGATGGCCAT
The DNA here is from genome assembly GCA_027620395.1 of Pseudomonadota bacterium. Classification (GTDB taxonomy): domain Bacteria; phylum Pseudomonadota; class Alphaproteobacteria; order Rhodospirillales; family Casp-alpha2; genus JAQBZY01. Next base: position 4,714 of record JAQBZY010000174.1, on the reverse strand, counting down.
CTGCTCCTCGACGTCGTAGCCGACCAGGACATCGTGGATACGGTCGTTGACCGAGCTGACGGCCTTCAAGACCCCCTTGCCGCCGTAGCGTTTCTTGTCGCCGTCGCGGAGTTCGACCGCTTCGTGCTTGCCGGTCGATTCACCCGATGGCACGGCGGCCCGGCCCATGGTGCCGGTTTCCAGGAGCACGTCGACTTCGACAGTCGGATTGCCCCGGGAATCGAGGATTTCGCGGGCGAGGATGTCAACGATCTCGGTCATGGGGTCTCCGTCAAATTGTCTGCGGGAACGGCGCTCAGTCGGATGTCAGGGTAATTGGATTGGGCCGCGATTTGGCCAGTTTATCAAACTCCATCAAATCCTTAAGAACGCCCTCCAACTTATTGAGGGGAATCATGTTTGGACCATCGGATGGCGCGTTATCCGGGTCCTGGTGCGTTTCCATGAAAACCGCTGCGACGCCGATGGCGACGGCGGCACGGGCCAGCACCGGGGCGAACTCGCGCTGGCCGCCGGATGACGTTCCTTGCCCGCCCGGTTGCTGCACCGAATGAGTGGCGTCGAAGACCACCGGGCAGCCGGTCTCGCGGGCCATGATCGGAATGCCGCGGAAGTCGGTGACCAGGGTGTTGTAGCCGAAACTGGCGCCGCGCTCGGTCACGGTGATGTTGGTGTTGCCGGTGGTCTCGATCTTTTCGACCACGTTCTTCATGTCCCAAGGCGCCAGGAACTGGCCTTTCTTGACGTTGATCGCCTTGCCGGTATTGCCGGCCGCGATCAGAAGATCGGTCTGCCGGCAAAGGAATGCCGGAATTTGCAACACATCGACGGCGTCTGCGACGGCGGCGCAATGCGCCGGCTCGTGCACGTCGGTCAGGACCGGAAGGCCCGTCGTGGCGCGGATTTCCTTGAAGATCGACAGCGCTTCCTCGAGCCCAATGCCGCGCTTTCCCTTGAGGCTGGTGCGGTTGGCCTTATCGTAGGACGTCTTGTAGATCACGCCGATCCCGAGCTTGTCGCTCAAGTCTTTGAGCGCGCGCGATATATCAAGGGCGTGCTGGCGAGTCTCGAGTTGGCACGGGCCGGCGATCACGACCATCGGGCGGTCGTTGGCGATAGCCAGGGTGCCGATATTGACGGTGCGAGGTTCGCGCATGCGGCGATTCTCCGGGCGGACGCCCTGGAATACCGCCTGGGCCCCGGTTCTGAAAGGAAAAAAGGTCCGGCCCCGTGCCCGGTGCCGGTTAATCCGGGTCCGGCTTGTTCTCGATCATGCCCATTGGCAGAGGTAAGCCAGACTGGGCTACGGGGATATTGCGTTTGTCGGCGGCGAAAACGCCGATCAGATGCATCGGACGGCTTTCTTCGTCGAGCAGCGGAAGCATGATCCGCCGGTATTGGAGAAAAGTCTTGTCGACGGGGACAGTCCGGGTCATCGCCTCCCAATAGTCCGGCTCCAATGTTTCCAGGACCCGGGCGTAACTTTGTTCGGCTTCCTTGGCGGCAATTTCGGCATGGGTTTCATGCAGATACCTGCCAGTGGCCTCAATCCCGGTATGATTCCTGACGCCGGTACCCCAAAAGCGCCAACGGTACAGGATGCGACCGTCGATATCCTTTTCCCGGTCGGCAATGAAGATATTGCGGGCGATGGTATAGAGGGCCATCAGCTCGACTTCGCGAAGCCTCGGTATCCGACCGAGTTGCTCCCTTAGCCCAACCCAATAGTCGGCCAAAGCCTGCAATTCAGGATCGAGACTTTGCGGCAAATTCCCCAACATCGCGGCCATAATAGCTGACGACTGGAAATCTCGTGAAGGAAAATTCAGCCCAGCCGGGACTGGTTGACGGAAGCGCGGATGAACGACGTGAACAGCGGGTGCGGGTCGAACGGCTTGGATTTGAGCTCCGGGTGGAACTGCACGCCGACGAACCACGGATGCTCCGGAATCTCGATGATTTCCGGCAGCACGCCATCCGGCGACATGCCGGAAAAGCGCACGCCGGCGGCCTCCAACCTGGATACGTAATCGGTATTGACCTCGTAGCGGTGGCGGTGCCGTTCCGATATTTCGGCCTCGCCGTAGATGCTGCGGACCCGGCTTCCCTCGGCGAGCGTGCAGGGATAGGCGCCGAGGCGCATGGTGCCGCCGAGATTGCCGTTGGCGGACCGCTTTTCCAACGCATTGCCCCTGAGCCATTCGGTCATCAGGCCGACCACCGGTTCCTTGCAGGTGCCGAATTCGGTCGACCCGGCGCCCTCGATGCCGGCCAGATTCCGTGCCGCCTCGATCACCGCCATCTGCATCCCGAAGCAAATGCCGAAATAAGGCACGCCGCGTTCGCGGGCGAAGCGGACGGCCTGGATCTTGCCGCGCGAGCCGCGCTCGCCGAAGCCACCCGGGACTAAGATGCCGTGTACCTCTTCCAAATGGTCCAAGGGCCGGTCGTCCTCGAAGATTTCGGAATCGATCCAGTTCATCCGGACCCGGACGTTGTTGGCGATGCCACCGTGGTCTAGCGCTTCGGAAAGCGACTTGTAAGCGTCCAAGAGCCCGGTGTATTTGCCGACGATGGCGATCTGAACATCGCCTTCCGGCTTGGTCTTGCGGATGTGGATGTCTTTCCAGACCGTCAGGTTGGGCGGCGGCGCGTCGATGCCGAAATGCCGGCAGACGGCTGCGTCCATGCCTTCATTGTGATAGCGGATCGGCACTTCGTAGATGCTTGCCGCATCGAGCGCCGGGATCACCGCATCTTGACGGACGTTACAGAACAACGCGATTTTCTTGCGCTCGCTCATCGGCAATTCGTGCTCGCAGCGGCAGACCAACATGTCGGGCTGAATTCCCAAGGACAGCAGTTCCTTGACCGAGTGCTGGGTCGGCTTGGTCTTGAGCTCGCCGGCCGCCGCGATGAACGGCACCAGGGTCAGGTGGATGTACATGGTGTTCGAGCGGCCGATGTCGGTGGCGAGTTGGCGGATCGCTTCCAGGAACGGCAGTCCTTCGATGTCGCCGACGGTGCCGCCGATCTCGACCAGAACGAAGTCCTCGTCCTCGAGATCGGCCTGGACGAATTGCTTGATGGCGTCGGTGATGTGCGGGATCACCTGGATGGTGGCGCCCAAATAGTCGCCGCGCCGTTCCTTGGCGATGACGTTGGAATAGATCCGCCCGGTCGTCACGTTGTCGGATTTGCGGCAGGCGACACCGGTGAACCGCTCATAGTGCCCCAAGTCCAAATCGGTCTCGGCGCCGTCGTCGGTGACGTAGACTTCGCCATGCTGATACGGGCTCATGGTGCCCGGATCGACGTTGATGTAGGGGTCGAGCTTCCTGAGCCGAACCTTAAACCCGCGCGCTTGCAAAAGCGCCGCGAGCGAGGCGGAAGCGAGGCCTTTTCCAAGGGAGGATACCACGCCGCCGGTGATGAAGATGAACCGCGTCATGGGTGGACACCATACACCAAACAAGCGGGCCGCCAACAAGCCATGTTGTGGGCATCGCGGAGCATCGCCGCCGGATCGGATGCGGTCATGCCGAGGCCTTGAAAAACAATCAGTTGGGCTTCGGTGCCGGCGCCGGGACCTGCGGGACGTTCGGAATGGCGGCCGGCTGGCTCTGCTCGGTGGCCGGTTTGTCGAGGATCGATTTCGATTCGCGCCCGGCATTGGCTAATACGGCCAACAGGATCGAGGTCACGATGAAGCAGGTGGCGAGGATCGCCGTGGTCCGGGTCAGCAGATCCGAGGTCGCCCGGCCGGTCATGAAGCCGCCCATGCCGCCGCCGCCCATGCCGAGTGCGCCGCCTTCCGAGCGTTGCACCAGAATCACGCCGACCAGCGCAATTGCTAAGATCAGATGGACGACAAGTAGAACGGTCTGCATGTAAAGCTCCCAACGGCGGTTGCGGCGGTGTTTTAATGCGCCGGCGCGGCTTTGGCCAGCGCCAATTGCCCCATCACTTGGGCTTTCTCCCGTTTCCGGGGGGAGAAAAAAAGTCCCCTCTCCCCCAGTCATGGGGGAGAGGTTGGGTGAGGGGGTGATTATCCAGCCGCCATGGCGATGGCCCAGAAGTCGTCGGCCTTGAGGCTGGCACCACCGATCAGGCCGCCGTCGACATCGGCGAGCGCCAGCAGCGCCTTGGCGTTCGAGGGCTTCATGGAGCCGCCATAGAGGATACGGATGCCGTCAGCGATGCCGGCTCCGAAACACCCGGCCAGATCGGCCCTGATCGCGGCGTGGACCTCCTGTACTTCCGGGTCGGTTGGTGTCCGGCCGGTGCCGATGGCCCAGACCGGTTCGTAGGCGACGACGGTGTTGGCGGCAGAGGCACCGGCTGGCAGCGAGCCCTGAAGCTGCGCGGTGACAGCAGTGATTGTCTTGCCGGCGTCCCGCTCGGCCTTGGTTTCGCCGACGCAGACGACGGCGACCAGTCCCGCGGCGTGCGCCGCCTCGGCCTTGGCCCGGACCATGGCATCGGTCTCGCCATTGTCGGCGCGGCGTTCGGAATGTCCTAAGATCACATGCGAACAGCCGAGCTCGGCCAGCATTTTCGCCGATACCTCGCCGGTGTGCGCACCGCTTTCGGCGGCATGGCAGGTCTGGGCGCCCAAGTGGATGCCGCTACCGGCGACCGCGCTCGCCGCCGCTTGCAGAAATGGAAATGGCGGGCAGATCAGCATTTCGAACGACGCCGCCTCCGCCGCCTT
>JAQBZY010000173.1 GCA_027620395.1 Pseudomonadota bacterium | reverse complement strand
GGGTGAGGCGCAGGCCCGTGCCCGCCTCCTCAGGATGAGGAGATCACTTATGCCCGCCTCATCCTGAGGAGGCGCAGCGCGCCGTCTCGAAGGAAGAGGCGGCGCCGTCACAATTTTTTCATCCCTCCCCGGTGATGGTCGTCACAGCACGAACATGGACGGCGTGCCAGAAAGTACGTGCCAGAAAGTACCTGAGAGATCACGCCAGAAAGGCATTGGGACATGAAGATCACACTCAACCAATGGCGCCGGAACGTGCGCCAGTTCGTTCGCGATGTTGCCGCGATACTCGGACTCCGCCGCTACCGCAGACCGGTCATTTACCGGATTCCGCCCTCGGCTCGATGACGCACTTTTGATTGTCGGGTCCGCGCCGGCCGACCTAAGATGACGCCGAACAAAAATAGGCGGGCATCGTGTCGATTTGGAAGCATTGCGTTGATCTGATCTGCGGCGAAGCTGCCAAGGAAGACATGCCGGCCCGGGTCCGCGAGACTATCCAGGACCGTCAGGACGACGCCGAAAGGCTGGTCTCTTGGGTTCAGTTCATTCTGATCGTGCTGTTCGGGGGGTTGTGGCTGGTGGCGCCGCTGCCCGAAAACATGACAATGTTCCAGCCGGTGCCCTGGGCACTCGGGCTCTATTTTGCGTTTACGTTGTCACGTTTGGTGGCGGCGCACCGACTGCGCTTGGCACCCTGGTACTTGTATCTCTCCGTCGTCGCCGACATCGCGCTTCTGATGGTGCTGATCTGGAGCTTCCATATTCAGTACCATCAGCCGGCGAGCTTTTATCTGAAGGCGCCGACGCTCATGTATGCCTTCATCTTCATTGCGCTTCGCGCGCTTCGCTTCGAGCCGACCTACGTGCTTACGACCGGCGCCATTACCATTGCCGGCTGGGGCGTCCTGATGGCCTATGTGCTGTTCGCCGTTCCAGACGACCCGATGATCACCCGCAACTACGTCACCTATCTGACCTCGAACTCCATCCTGGTCGGTGCCGAAATAGACAAGATGGTGTCGATTGCCCTGGTCACACTGGTGCTCGCCATCGCCGTCGCCCGGGCCCAACGAGCCTTTCAACGCGCTGCGCAGGAGCATAGTGCCGCCGAGGATCTGTCACGCTTCGTGTCCAAGGAAGTGGCGGCCCGGATCACGTCGTCGGACCGCCAGATCCAACCCGGCGACGGCGAGGAGCGGGTGGCGACGGTGCTGTTTACCGACATTGAGGGCTTCTCGACGGTTTCGGAAAAGATGTCGGCCAAGCAACTGGCGGTGACTTTGAACGAATACTTCGGCGCCATGGGGGAAGTGATCGATGCCAACGGCGGCGTGGTGACGTTGTTCGAGGGCGATCTAATGCTGATCACCTTCAATGCCGTTCTGGACGATGCCGCTCATGCGGTCAATGCGGTAAAGTGCGCGCTCGCCATTCAAGGCGTCGCCAACAGCCGAACCTTCAATGGTGTGCGGCTGCCGACACGGTGCGGCATCAACACCGGCGAAATCGCCGTCGGCGCCGTCGGCGCCAAGGACCGGCTGGTCTTCACGGTGCATGGCGATAACGTCAACATCGCAGCCCGGCTCGAACAATTGAACAAGCAATACGGCACCTACATCATGCTGGCGGAAGCGACGTGCGACGCCGTCGGCGAGGAATTTAAATGCCTGGCCGTCTGCGAGACGACGGTGAAGGGCCGGGAAATGCCGGTTAAAGTTTTCACCGTGGCGAACTAGCCCCCTAACCTCCCCCGCGCAGGCGGGGGCAAGGGGGTTAAGCCCTAAGCGCGCCGCCAGTGGCCTTGCCGACCGCGGCGATGATCTTGGCCGACACGGCCTCGATTTCGGCGTCGGTCAGGGTTTTCTCGGTCGGCTGCAACCGAACTGAAATAGCGATCGATTTCTTGCCATCGCCCACGACAGCACCTTCGAAGACATCGAACACGGTGACGCCCGCGATCAACGCTTTATCGGCGCCGGAAGCGGCACCAATAACCGCCGCTGCTGTAACGTCAGTGGCGACGACAAAGGCGAAATCGCGCTCTACGGGCTGATAGGGCGACAGCATCAGAACCGGACGCCCGGCACCCTTGGCGCCACCCTTGGATTTGGCTGCCGGCAAGCTGTCCGGAAATATCTCGAACGCCACCGTCGGGCCGCTCAAGCCAAGTGCCCTGAGCACGCGCGGATTGATTTCGCCGAAGCGGGCCAGAGTGTTCTTGGGGCCAAGGCGCAGTTCCCCGGACCGGCCGGGGTGATAATATCCAGGCGCCTCGGCATAAACTTGCAGCTTTTCCACCGGCGCGCCGATGGCGCTGAGCACTGCCTCGGCGTCGGCCTTGGCCGCAAAAACGTCAACCGGAGCCGGCTTTGCAGACCAGTGCTTCGGTCCGCTCATGCCGGTGCGGACCCCGGCGCAAACGATCCGCTGTCCGTCCGTCCCGTCGCCGAAATATTCCGGTCCGACTTCGAACAGACACGCGTTGGCCACACCGCGGTCGTCGTTCCATCCGGCGGCCCGCAACAGATTGCCGAGCGGCGTCGGCCGCATCACCGAAAGATCGGCACTAATCGGATTAACGACCCGTAACTTCTCGGTGTCGGCGCCGAACAGCCGAGCGTCGCCGTCGGACATGAACGAGAATGTCACCGCCTCGACCATGCCGCGGGCCGCCAGGGTCCGCCTAGCGATGGCGCGGCGTTTCTGAATGGGACTGAGCGCCGGCTTCGGCAAATAGCCGTCGCGGATCGGCGGCAGAATCGGGATCGCGTCGTAACCGTTGATGCGGACCACTTCCTCGACCAGGCAGGCCTCTCCGACGATATCGCCGCGCCAACTCGGCACGCGAACCGACCAGGTATCGCCATCGCCGTCGACGCCAAAGCCCAAGATGATCAGGATTCGTTCGACCTCGTTGCGGGTAATTTCGACACCGCAGAGCGAACGCACGCGGTCGGGGCGGAACGAAATCGACCGGTCTTGGTCCGGGCGACCGCCGGCGATGACGACCTCAGACGGCTCGCCGCCGCAAAGATCAAGCATAAGCCTGGTAGCGATTTCCATGCCGTCGATCAGGAACGCCGGATCGATGCCGCGCTCGAACCGGTAACGGGCATCGGACTGCAGGCCCAACTTGCGGCCCGTTGTGGCGGTGCGTTTGGGGTCGAACAAGGCCGACTCGACGAAGACATTGACCGTATTCTCGGTGACGCCCGAGACCTCGCCGCCCATGACGCCACCCAGCGCCAGGGCGCCATTATCGTCTGAGATCACCGTCATGGCGTCGTCGAGCTCGTACGCCTTGCCATTCAGCGCCTGCAGCTTCTCGCCCGGGCTCGACAGGCGGACCCGAAGATCGCCCGCGAGCTTATCGGCGTCGAACACGTGCAGTGGCCGGTTGACGTCCAGCGTCATCAAATTTGTGATGTCCACCAGGGCCGAGATCGGCCTAAGCCCGATCGCCAAAAGCTTCTCCTTGAGCCACTTCGGGCTTTCGGCATTGGCCACGCCGCGGATCAGGCGGCCGACAAAATATGGACATGCGTTCATAGCCGTTGCCGGAAAATCCAGATGCACCTTGATCGGGCTTTCGAAGGCGCCGGGCACCGGGCCATTCAACAACGGTTTCAACGAGCCGACGCCGGCGGCGGCGAGATCCCGCGCGATGCCCCGAACGCCCAGACAGTCGCCCCGATTTGGCGTGATCGCGATCTCGATCACCGGATCGTCGAGGCGCATGGTCTTCACCGCCGAGACGCCGATCGGGGTGCCGGCGGCAAGTTCGACGATGCCATCGTGTTCTTCGGATAATCCCATCTCACGTTCGGACAGCAGCATCCCGTTCGACGTGACGCCGCGAATTTCCGTTGGCTTCAAGGTGATGCCGGTACCGGGAATGAAGCTGCCGCCGGGCGCGAAGACGCCAATCAACCCGGTCCTGGCGTTGGGCGCGCCGCAGACGACCTGGGTCTCGCCTGACCCGGTATCGACCCGGCACACCCGAAGCCGGTCGGCGTTCGGGTGCGGGGCGGCCTCGATGACGCGCGCGGTCACGAAACTCTCAAGTCCGGCGGCCGGATTGGCCACGCCCTCGACCTCAAGCCCGACCATGGTTAGCGTGTTCGTGATTTTTTCCAGAGGCGCTTGCGTATCCAAGTGCTCCTTCAGCCATGAAAGCGTGAACTTCATCGGCTGAGCCCCCCGACCATGCCCGGCACTTCCAAGGCCCGGAAGCCGTAATGCCGGAGCCAGCGGAGATCGCTTTCATAGAACGTCCTAAGATCGGGGATGCCGTATTTCAACATCGCCACACGCTCGACGCCCATGCCGAAGGCGAAGCCCTGATATTCCGTCGGATCGATGCCGCAATTGGCGAGCACGTTCGGATTGACCATGCCGCAGCCGAGGATTTCCAGCCAATCGTCGCCGCGGCCGATGCGGAACTCGCCGTCCTTCCGGGTGCAGCCGATGTCGACTTCGGCGGACGGCTCGGTGAATGGAAAATAGCTCGGCCTGAACCGAACCGGCAGATCATCGAGCTCGAAAAAGGCGCGGCAAAACTCGATCAGGCATCCCTTGAGATGCCCCATGTGGCTCGATCGGTCGACCAGCAGTCCTTCGACTTGATGGAACATCGGGCTGTGCGTGGCGTCGTGGTCGCTCCTGAAGGTGCGGCCCGGAACGATGATCCGGATCGGCGGCTTCTCGGCGGCCATGGTCCGGATCTGCACCGGGCTGGTATGGGTCCGGAGTACTTTCCGGGTTTCATAATCGCCCGGCAGGTAAAATGTGTCGTGCTCTTGCCTGGCCGGATGGTCGGGCGGAATGTTGAGCGCCGTGAAATTGTGCCAGTCGTCCTCGATGTCGGGGCCCTCGGCGACGGTGAAGCCCATTTCGCCGAAGATCGAAACAATTTCCTCGATGGTCTGACTGATCGGATGGATCAGTCCCTCGGGTG
>JAQBZY010000172.1 GCA_027620395.1 Pseudomonadota bacterium | reverse complement strand
TCGGTGATCCAATTGAGGAGCTTATCGTCGAAGCCGTCCAAAACACCGCCCGACGCGTGCAGCTTGGCGGCGTCCGGCTGGCCGTTCATTTCGAACAAAAGATCGTCCCAGCCGGTGTGAAAGAGAAAAAAATCGCCCTCTTCGACCGCGATCTTGTCGGCGTCCAGCATCCGCATCAAAAGATCGTAGCCGACCGAGGTCCGGCCGGTGCCGATGTGCGGCACCATGTCCAAAAGAACACCGCGGCCCTGCATGCCGGCCTCGGCCATGCCGGCGACGCTGAGCTTTCTGGCCCCCATGCCGTTCGGATCGTCCGGCCCCTTGACGTCGACGCCGGGCTGGAAACCGTTGTAGTAGCGAGGCTCCGGATTGCCGTCGGCGTCGGCATCGAACATCGAGCCGACATGCGCGAAGCTGTCCCACTGCGTCGAATACTGATTGTAGAGCACGGTATATTCGTCGCACGAGACATCCATGTTGCCGGGCTGATGCTCGTGCCAGACCATGTTGTAATAGACCCCGTCCGAGCCCGGCGGATGATTGACGATGCCGAACTTGGGCGGAAACCGCTTCGGGTTGACGGTGTTGCCGCCCGGCAGGTTGAGTGGCATCGACAGGCAAAACGCCAGACCTTCCTTGACCTCGGCCGCCGCCGCCTTAATGCGTTCAGGCGTCAGCAGATTGACCCGTCCGCGCTCGTCATCGTCACCCCAATCGCCCCACGTCGATCCGTCGGGCCGTTGCACCCACCGCTTCGCCATCCCATCCTCCCGGATTTTTCGATTAGGACTTTTTCTCCCAGCCACCGGCCGGGTTTTGCTGCCAGTATGTCAGTTCGTGCCCGGCTTCTTTAAGCGCCTTCCAGCGTTGTCTGGCGGCCTGAACCGCGTCGGTATCGTCGCCGTCGAACAGATCGAAGCAGCGCTCGAATTCGGAGATTTTTCCGGTGCCGCCGCCGTCGGCCAGAAACAGATAGTGCGCACCATTGGGATTATCATCCGTGGTGGCGATCCAAACCGGCTGCGCCTCGGGATCGCCGTCCTTGGCGGTACCGTGCGGCAGCCACGACGCCGGATCGTAAGTCCACAGTAGATCATCAAGCCAGCGCATCCGCTCGTCCGAACCGACGATCACGAGCGCCCGCTTCTCGGCCGCCAGGGTCTTTTCCAGGAGTTTCGGCAGCGTGCCGTCCAGCTTCGATCGAGTCAGATGATAGAAACCGACGTCAGTCATGCCGAAAACCGCCCGCCCTCATCCGTAATTCTCGGCAACGAATTTTTCGAGCAAGCGGACCCCGAACGCGGTGCCGCCCTTCGGCACCACGGCGGTATCCTTCTTCGACCAGGTGACGCCGGCGATATCCAGATGCACCCAAGGCGTATCGCCGACGAAACGCTGTAGGAACTGCGCCGCGGTGATCGAACCGGCACCACGGCCGCCGGAGATGTTTTTCATGTCCGCGGCATCCGAATCGAGCAGCTTGTCGTATTCGTCGCCGAGCGGAAGCCGCCATACTCGCTCGCCGATTTCCTCACCGGCCGTGAAGATTTTATCGGCCAGGTCGTCGTCGTTGGCGAACATGCCGGCCCGGGATTCGCCGAGCGCGATGATCACCGCGCCGGTCAATGTCGCCAGATCGACCATGAACTTCGGTTTGAACCGCTCCTTGACATAGTGCAGCACGTCGCACAGCACCAACCGCCCTTCGGCGTCGGTGTTCAAGACCTCGACCGTCTGTCCCGACATCGACGTCACGATGTCGCCCGGCCTTTGCGCATTACCGTCCGGCATGTTTTCGACCAGTCCGACGGCGCCGATGACGTGAACCTCGGCCTTGCGTCCGGCCAAGGCCTTCATCAGGCCGCTGACGACGCCGGCGCCGCCCATGTCCCACTTCATGTCCTCCATGCCGGCGGCCGGCTTGATCGAAATACCGCCAGTATCGAAGCAGACGCCCTTGCCGATGAACGCCAACGGCTTGGCGGCACCCTTTTTGTCGGCCTTAAGGCCGTTCCATTCCATGATCACCATTTTCGATTCACGGGTCGAGCCCTGGCCGACGCCGAGGAGCGCGCCCATGCCAAGCTTTTCCATTTCCTTGACGCCAAGCACCGTCACCTTAGCACCGAGAGCGGTCAGTTCGGCTTTGATTCGGTCGGCGAATTCGGCCGGATAAAGAACGTTCGGCGGCTCCGAGACCAGATCCCGGGTCAGGAACACGCCGTCGGCGATCTTGCCGAGTGGCGCATGTGCCTTCCTAGCGGCGGCGGCGCCAGGAACCCGGATCGTCAGGCCCTTGAGCGTCGGTTTGTTCTCAGCCTTTTCCCGGGTCCGGTATTTGTCGAAGCGGTACGATCTGAGTTCGGCCCCGTAGCCGATTTCCGCCGCCATCTTGGACGTATCCAACGGTAATTTTTTGATCTCGTCGACATGAATGTCGGCGCTGGCGGTGTGTTTGGCGAGCGCCGCCTGGATCGCACCGCCGGCCTCGTTGAGGATCTTGGCGTCGATGCCGTCAGCGTTGCCGAGGCCGACCGCGAGCACCCTATCGAGACTGGTTCCGGTAGGCGCCAGGACCGTCAACTCCTGGCCTTTCTTGCCGGTGAACTTGGCCGCCTTGGCGGCCCGCCTGAGCGCCCCCTTGGTCTTCTTGTCGAGCAGAGCGCCGGTCTCGGTCCACTTGCCGCCTTCAAGGACAAACACGACCGCGACACCCTTGGCGGGTCTGGCGGGATCGGCGAAGGTGATTTTCATCGGATATTCCTCGTGCTGGAGCGGACGGGCGCGCCGCGCCCTTCTATTCCCACGAGTGTAATCCTAGCATCCGGCGGCGCAAGTGGCTGGCGGACGGCGGCGTCGGTTCTAGGTGGCGGGTGGGCTGGGAGCGACCCCGCCTTCGCGCTCGATTTCGGTTTCGATAACCTCGGTCGCCTCGCTGACCGAAGCCGTGTCGCCGCGCCGGCGGCTCAGCAACCAAAGCACGCCGGCCGGCACCGCAATAACGACGCCCAGCACGCCGATGGAGAGAGAGAGCACCACCGAGGCGTCATGGGCGACACCGATCAGACCGAAAGCCCAGGCCATGGCCCCTTCCCGGACTCCCCAGCCGGCGATCGAGATCGGCAACGTCGTCACCAGCATCACCGGTGGCATTAGCACCGCGCAATCGAACAACGTCACCTCGACGGCCAAACCCTGAGCCAACAGAAAGACGCAAAATGCGAGGTTGAATTGCGACAGCACGCCCCAGGCCAGTGCGTGCAGGGCATGCCCCGGCGCCAAAAACAGGGCCCGGGTATCGGCGGCCAGATGCCCAAGCCCGCGGACAATCTTGTATTTCGAGAACCGTGCCGGCAGGCGGTCCAGAACCATCAGCAGTCCGGTTCCGGCGATGCCGCCGATGGCCAGTGCGGCCAGCGCCAGGATCGTCAAATCGCGAACATCGGCGCTCAGTTTCGGCAGGAAGAACGGCTGCACCGCCGCCACCATCACCACCAGCGCCAGGATCGTGACGACGCGCTCCAACATCACGCCGTTGATCGCCTTCGATAGCGGCAGACCGTCGCGGTAGGCCATATACATGCGGATCGGATCGCCACCGACCGACGATGGCAGCGCCTGACTGAAGAACACACCGATATAGAACAGCCGCGTTACCTCGATCCACGGCAGCGGACGGCCGATGGCCCGCATCACCGACCACCAGCGGGCACCCGCAATTCCCATCTGCAGGAGCATCATGACCACGGCGGCGATGAAATAGCGGGTGTCGGCGGCCATCACCCGGGCCTTGGCGTCGCCGAGGTCGATGGACCTGACCAGGAACGCTATCAAGCCGACCGAAACCAGTATCTTGAGTGCCAGAAATAGGTGTTTTCGCGTCACGCCCGAGGCCCGTCCAATTTCTTCAAGTCGGGGCGCATTTATCAGGCCGGCAGCGGTTTGTCACGAAATGCTCCGAACTCCGGTTTCAAGCGAACCTGACCGGCTGGCGCTTACGGCCCCAGTCGCCCGGCTTTTCCTCGAAATGGCCGGCCAGCGGCGTGCCGCAGGCACGGCAATTGCCGTAGCGGTTGCCGGAAAAGCTCAGGTTCCATTCCGAAAGTTGGTGCCAGTCACGCCCGATCAACAGTTTGCCGCAGTCGTGGCAGTAGGTACTTTGCGTCGGTTTGTCGTGGATATTGCCAGTGTAAGCATAACGGATGCCGTTCTTGAGCGCGATCCGCCGGGCCCTGAGCAACGTTTCCGGCGGCGTCTGGACTTTATCCAGCATCTTCCAGTCAGGGTGAAAGGCGGTGAAGTGGATCGGCACGTCGGGGCCGAGGTTCTCCATGATCCATTGCGTCATGTCCTCGATCTCGGCTTCCGAGTCGTTCTCGTCCGGAATCAATAGGGTCGTGATCTCGAACCAGACATCGGTCTCGTGCTTCAAGTATTTCAGGGTATCGAGAACGGCGCCCAGTTCGGCGGTGCAGAGCTTTTTATAAAAGCTCTCGGTGAACCCCTTGAGATCGACGTTGGCGGCATCCATCACCGAATAGAATTCGTGCCGGGGCTCGGGGCAAATGTAGCCGGCCGTCACGGCGACGTTCTTGACGCCATGCGCGTGACAGGCATGCGCCACGTCGGCGGCATATTCGAGAAAGATCACCGGGTCGTTGTAGGTGTAGGCGACCGAGCGGCAGCCGATCTTCAGTGCCGCCTTGGCGATCATCTCGGGCGTCGCCTTCGATTGCAGCTTGTCGAACTGGCGCGACTTCGAGATGTCGTGATTTTGGCTGAACTTACATGCCAATAAGTCTTTGTTTTTGTTAGCTTTTTCATACTCACTTTTGAGTGTGTATATCCCATGGCTGTCTGGCATGTTTCTTGCCGCCTTACTGATGGACCAGTTCTGACAAAACTTGCAAGCGGCTAAGTCTTTGTTTTGTATGGACTTTTCGCCATATGGAGTGTCTTGTGACTCATC
>JAQBZY010000171.1 GCA_027620395.1 Pseudomonadota bacterium | reverse complement strand
CCCCAGGGAGTTCGGGCGGCGCATTGGCGCCGCCCGTTGCCGATAAAGAATCCGTCGGCCCAACAAGACCATGTGTCAGATCATGTATTGACCGCCATTGGCCGAAATCGTCGAGCCGGTGATGAAGCCGGCGGCGTCGGAGGCCAGGAACACGACGCAGCGCGCGATTTCATCCGGCTCGCCCAAACGCCCGACCGGAATCAGCGGCAGGATCTTGGTATTGAGGACTTCCTCCGGCACGGCACGGACCATCTCGGTGCCGATATAGCCGGGCGCGACGGCGTTGACGGTGATCCCCTTCGACGCCGTCTCCAAAGCCAACGCCTTGGTGAAGCCGAGATCGCCGGCTTTCGATGCGGCATAGTTGGTCTGGCCGAACTGCCCCTTTTGGCCGTTGATCGAACTGATCGAGATGATCCGCCCGAAGTTGGCGGCCCGCATGTCGTCGATGACATTCCGGGACAGATTGAACAAACTCGACAGGTTGGTGTTAATCACGGCGTCCCAATCGGCCTTGCTCATTTTGTGCAATGGCTTGTCGCGGGTGATGCCGGCGTTGTTGACCAAAACCTCGATGGCGCCAACATCGGCCTTGATCTTGACGACAGCGGCGGTAATGGCATCAAAATCGGCAACGTCGAACTTGAAGACCGGAATGCCGGTTTCCTTATTGAACGCTGCCGCCGCTTCGTCGTTGCCGGCGTAATTGGCGGCGACTTTGTAGCCGGCGTCCTTGAGCGCGATCGAAATCGCCTTGCCGATGCCGCGCGTCCCGCCGGTGACCAATGCCACTCGTGCCATGATGTTCCCTCCTCTGTTGCCGTCTCTGCGGCGTTCTTATTTCGCGCACCGGGCCGGCGCCAAGGCCGGCCCGGGCTCGTCGAAATCAGTCTAGTCGCGCTCGACGCACATGGCGATTCCCATGCCACCGCCGATGCAAAGCGTCACCAAGCCCTTCTTGGCGTCGCGCTTCTGCATTTCATAGAGCAACGTCACCAGAACGCGGCAACCGGATGCGCCGATCGGATGGCCGAGCGCGATGGCGCCGCCATTGACGTTCACCTTACTAACGTCCCAGCCCATGTCCTTGTTGACGGCGCAGGCCTGGGCAGCGAACGCTTCGTTGGCTTCGATCAGATCGAGATCGCTGACCTTCCAGCCGGCTTTCTCGAGCGCCAAGCGGCTGGCCGGGATTGGGCCGGTGCCCATGATCGCCGGATCGACGCCGGCAGTGGCCCAGGACTTGATCCGGGCCAACGGCTTGAGGCCACGCTTCTTGGCGTTTTCGGCCGACATCAGGACCACGGCGGCGGCGCCGTCGTTGATCCCGGACGCGTTGCCAGCGGTCACCGTGCCTTCCTTGTCAAAAGCCGGACGGAGTTTCTGCAGGCTTTCCAGGGTCGTGCCGTGCTTCGGATGCTCGTCGGTGTCGACCACGGTATCGCCCTTGCGACCCTTGATGGTGACCGGCACGATTTCGTCCTTGAACTTACCGGCCTTCATCGCGGCTTCCGCCTTCTGCTGCGAGGCTAGCGCGAAGTTATCCTGCTCGTCGCGGGTGAGCTGCCATTTCTTGGCGACGTTTTCAGCCGTGGTACCCATGTGGTAGCCGGCAAAGGCATCCATCAAGCCATCCCGGAGCATGGTATCGACCAATTCGGTCGAACCCATTTTGACGCCGTTCCGGAGATGCACCACGTGCGGCGCCTGGCTCATGCTTTCAAGGCCGCCGGCGACGATGACGTCGCTGTCGCCAAGCATGATCGACTGATAGCCGAGCGCCACCGTGCGCAACCCCGAACCGCAAAGCTGATTGATGCCGAAGGCGGTCTTTTCCTGCGGCACGCCGGCACCCATGGCAGCCTGCCGGGCCGGGTTCTGACCGCCACCAGCGGAGAGAATTTGGCCCATGATGACTTCGGTGACGTCATCGGGCGAAACGCCGGCCCGCTCCAGCGCCGCCTTGATTGCAACTTCGCCGAGGTACGACGCCGAGACCGAGCTTAATCCGCCACCGAAGGCGCCAACCGCCGTGCGGGCAGCGCTCGCGATTACTACTTCCGTCATGTTAATTGTTCTCCTTTGACCTCATTCGCTGACTTTTAGTATCGCTGCGAAAGGCCCGACCGATTTGCTTGGCGGGCAGCCGGCGCGAACCACACTTTGGCGACGAGGACATTTCCCCGGGGTTTTCCTTGCGGCAGCGGCTTCCTGGTTGGAGCGCCACCGTTGACCCGCCCTAATGGACGGGTGTTCTTTCGATCCGTATCACCATCGCCTTTGAGTAGAGCAAAAGTACTCCTTTTTCAACACATCCGGCACTCTGGAAGCTCGGAAATCCAGGCCGCAAGCGGATCATGCAACAAGGTCTCGGCCTTCGACCCGCTGACCATGCCGATATGACCGGCCGGAAGCGTGATAATTTCCGCTGCCGGCAATATCTTTCCCAGCGGCCGCGCACTTTCCGGCGGCACGATGTAATCGAGTTCCGGGACGACGACCAAGGCCGGAAGCATCAGCGTAGCCGGATCGACGATCCGCCCGCCGGACCGCCAGCGGCCTTCGGCGGTCGCATTCAGGATGTACCAGTCCCACAGGCATTCCCTGGCCGCCGGGCCGGGCAACGGCACGCCGTCGTTGAGCCAATCCTCGAGCGCGATGAATTCCCGGGCCGCCCGGCCGGCCAGATCAAGACCGCCGAAGCGCCGGTATTTGGCCGCTGTCGCACCGGGATCAAGGCTCGCGAACATCGCCTGCAGAACATCGACCGGCAGATGGCCATACAATTCGATTACCCCCTCGAAGCATGGCCATGCCGCCCTGACCGCGGCGGCGGAGGCCGCGCCCTGGGCATGGAAATCCCAAGGGGTCGCCAATAGGGCGAGACCGCCGACCCGGTCCGGTTGACGGTGCACCAACGCGAGCGCCAGCAGCCCGCCCATGCAGTAGCCGACGACGGCCGGTGCGCTGCCGCATTCGGCGATGACGCAATCGCGGGCGCGCTCTAGGCGATCGACGTAATCGTCGATGCTGAACGCAGCTTCCACCGAACCAGGCGCGTCCCAATCGACCAGAAATGGCCGTGCCCCGGCGGCGGCCAAATGCCGCATCAGGCTCCGGCTGGGCGTCAAATCGAGAATATGTGCCCGGTTGATCAAGGACGGCACCACCAGGACCGGAACCCCGGCCGCTTTGCCGACGGATTTGCCGGTGCCGAGCCGATAGTCCAGAAGCCGGGTCGTGCCTTCGCTCCAAATGACCGGCGGAGCCGGCGGCGCCGGCGGCCTGGGCGCGCGGCGGAATTTGTCGACGCCGCCGGCGAAGGCTCGAACCCGGACGGCGATTTCAGCCTGAACCGCGGCCTCGAAGTCAGCCGGGTTTACGTTTGCCAGTGCCGCCGCGAGCTTTCCGGCCGGCGCCTGGAGAGCTGGATTCCAGGCGAGCGAGCCTTCCCTCAAGGGCTTCAATGCGAGCAAGGAGCTGGCGAAGGTCAGGTTCTGGAGAGCCAGATGCAGCGCCAGCGGCCTCGGCGCCAGAGGAGCTGGTGCTTTGGCGACGGGCGCCTTCTCGGTCTGGGGATCGGTCTTGCTCACCGGCACTGCCTCCTGGTGTCGAGCCCGTGGCGCCGGCCCTGGCACCCTGCATCATCTTAGCCATGGCGGCCCCGCCGGCCGTCATCAATTCCATCGATTTGGTCATCGCCTCGGTCAGTTGCGGGTCGGACGACATCGCCTTCAGTTGAACTTCCCAGAGATCCAGGTATTCCCGGGCCAAGGCCGTCACATCGGGGCCGTCACCGGCGCTGCCGCTTTTTGCTTCACTCATGCCGCCTGCCTTTGTCGTGCCCGCTCTCACCATTTCATGCGGCCACTATAACGCCGGAGTACCGCCTCGAAAACCAGTGACCCGTATCCGCCCGGATTGGCCCAAACGGCCTTCGGCAAACGCGCCGGGCAATATGGTTTGCAGCGCAACACGTTCGGCGCTACGGTGCAGCAATCTGAGGACTAGGCGCAAGGTGTCGGTCCTGGCGGCATGGGACTGGAGCCGGCGCATGGCGCAACGCAATGGAAATCGTGACCCGGAAGCCGGCGCGGCGAAGCCGGTTCTGATCAAGAAATACGCCAATCGCCGCCTCTACAACACCTCGACATCGAGCTACGTGACTCTCGACGATCTATCGAAAATGGTCAAAGGCGGCACCGAGTTCGAGGTTTCCGACGCCAAAACCGGCGAGGACATCACTCGCCAGGTTTTGACCCACATCATCGTCGAGGAAGAATCCAAAGGGCAGAATCTGCTGCCGATCAGCTTTCTCCGGCACCTGATCAGCTTCTACGGCGACAGCCTGCAAGCGGTGGTGCCGACCTATCTCGAACAGACCATGCAGTCGTTCGCCCGCAACCAAGAA
Organism: Pseudomonadota bacterium; assembly: GCA_027620395.1. Classification (GTDB taxonomy): domain Bacteria; phylum Pseudomonadota; class Alphaproteobacteria; order Rhodospirillales; family Casp-alpha2; genus JAQBZY01. The sequence continues at coordinate 573 of JAQBZY010000171.1, read as the reverse complement.
CAGATGCGCGACTATATGAAGGATGCCTTCGGCGGGTTGAACCCGTTCGGCGGCATCGAGGAATTGAGCAAGCAGAACATCACTCTGGTCGAGAACGCGATGAAAATGTTCACCCCTTTCTATAGTCCGGGGTTCGGCCCCAGCCCCGGCGCCACCGACCGCCCGAGCGAGAGCCCGATGGCGGCGAAGCCGGCCGCCGGTAGCGACATCGACGAGCTGCGCACCAAAATGCTGGAAATGCAGAACCAACTAGACCGGCTGACCGGCCGCAAGTAATTTCTGCTCAGTCGATTTCCCGGACCACCCTGAACGTCAACCAATAGCTTTTGATGTCGGCCGGATTTTTCTGGCGGTTGGCGGAACGCGACATCCGCGAATAATAGTACCAAGACCCACCGCGGATCACTCGGATCTGACAATTGCCGTCGGTCCAGGCCGACAGGTCGTTCGGCGCGCCGGTGAAGTTGTCATGCCAGCAGTCCTCAACCCACTCGAAGGCGTTGCCGCTCATATCGTAAAAGCCCCACGGGTTGGGATCGAAGCTGCCGACCGGCCCGTTACCGATGCCGCTCC
>JAQBZY010000170.1 GCA_027620395.1 Pseudomonadota bacterium | reverse complement strand
TGCGTCATCGTTAGGCCGTTAAATCGATCGCCTTGATCAACGCGGCGTGGTCAAGCTCGCCATTGCCGGCCGCGATCAAGACGTCATAAAGATCTCGGTTGAGCGCCGTCGCCGGCAGCGTGATTCCAAGCTCGCTGGCAAGATCGAGCGCCTGCTGCATGTCCTTTCGTTGCGTCGTCGCCTTGGCGCCCGGCTTGAAGGTGCCGGCAACCATGCGCCCGCCGTGCAGATCGAGAATGCGGGAATCGGCGAAGCCGCCGCTCAAGGCTTCGCGGACCTTGGCCGGATCGGCGCCGGCGCGCCGGGCCAATGTCAGGGCTTCGGCGATGGCGCCAATGGTCAAGCCGACGATCACCTGATTGGCCGCCTTGGCGATCTGACCGGCGCCGACATTGCCGACGTGAGTGATCTTGGCGCCGAGTGCGGCCAGCACAGGCCAAGCCCGGTCGAATGCCGCCGGCTCGCCACCGGCCATGATGCTGAGCGTTGCTTGCAGGGCGCCGACGGTGCCGCCGGAAACCGGCGCGTCGACGTATTGACCGCCCTTGGCCTCGACGGCATAGGCGAATTCCCGGGTTTTGCTGACCGTGGTCGTCCCCATGTCGATGACTAGGCAGCCGGGCCTGAGGCCCTCGACAACGCCGTCGTTGCCCAGGATGACCGCCTCCACGGCCGGCGTATCGCTCAGCATGGTGATGACGGCATCGGATTGTTCGGCAGTGCGCCTGGCGCTGCCGCCGGCGGTCATGCCGTCCAGAACCAATTCATCGACGGCGGCCTGGGATCGGTTGTGAACGATCATCGCCGCACCGGCCGTCTTTAGGTTTCGGGCCATCGGCTTGCCCATCAAGCCGAGCCCGATGAAGCCGATTTTCCAGCCGCTCAAATCGCTCATAACCGTCTCCCACGCACAAGTTCCGCCAAATGCCCTTGTCGGCACTGGCGCGAGAGCTTAGATAGCCAAGCCGGACACGGCAATGTTTGAGCCACCAATTGGCCGGAAGCAGCATGGAGCCCATCGTCAACGTCGTCCTCCCGGTCTTCGCCATCATTCTTTGCGGATATGGCGCCGGCCGACTCAAGCTTCTCGGCGCGGAATCCAGCGAGGCGATCAACAAGTTCGTCTATTTCGTCGCGCTGCCGGTTCTGCTGTTCTATTCCATGGCCCGGGTCGATCCGGCCGAGATTTTCAATTGGCCCTATATCGGCGCTTTTACCATCGGCAGCTTCGCGACCTTGCTGATCGGCATGATGGTGGCGCGGCTTTTCTTCAAGAGCCGGCTCGCGCACCAATCCCTATTCGGCATGATCGCGATCTTCGGCAACACCGGTTACATGGGTATCCCGCTTGCCGTGCTTGCGTTCGGCGAGGCGGCGGCGCTACCGGCGATCGTCGCCACGGTCTTCCAGTCGACGGTGATGATCGCATTCGCGGTAACCCTGATCGAAATCGATCTTTCCGACGAGAAAGGCGGCCGAGCGCTTTTGGGGGTGATCCGGCCGTTGCTCAAGAATCCGCTGCTGGTGTCGTCAACGGCTGGTATTTTGTGGTCGATATCCGGATTGAATTTGCCGGCGTCGGTGCAGACCTTCTGTTCGATACTTTCCGGCGCCGCCGGGCCGTCGGCATTGTTCGCGATCGGTCTGTTCGTCGTCGGCAAGCCGTTGCTACACGGCTTTTCGGAGGTGGCGTCGGCGAGCGCCTTGAAACTCTTGATCCACCCACTCATCACCTGGCTACTGTTTCGTTACGTCTTCGATGCCGATCCGTTGTGGCAGGCGGTCGGCGTCTTGATGGCGGCGCTGCCGGCCGGCGCGCTCGTGTTCGTCGTGGCGCAGAACTATAACGTCTACGTGCAGCGCGCATCGGCGGCGATCTTGCTGTCGACCATTGCCGCCGTGCTGACGGTATCTGCGCTGTTCCTGACGCCAGCCATGAACCCGGCATTGCCATGACCCGCCGGCCCGGCAACTGGATGATCGGCTTCGGCGCTCTCGGCTTCATCGCCGCGACGGCGTGGTGGTACGCGTTCTTCGAGCAAATTCTGGGCGATCGTCTGCAACAGGCTCGCGACTGCTTCTATTGGGAATCTCCGGCCTGTAGCGTTGGCCGCGCCGCGGCGGTATTTCTGGATCTACCGGCCTATGATCCGGCGTTGCTGTGGGCGTCCATAGCCGTCGCCGGCATCGGTCTTATGTGGCGAGGCATCGCCACCAGCCGGACGTCAAGTATCGGCTAGAAAAGCTCGAACTAATCCGATCGCATCCTTGAGGCCGAGCCGATGAACTTCGACGCCATCGGGAAAGGCACCGGCAAGCCTGGACGGCATGCCGCGGTCCAGCATCACGAAGACCCCTTTGTCGCTGGCGCGCCGTAACAATCGTCCGTAGGCCTGCTTGATTTTCAGCCGCGTCAGCATCTCGTCGTAGGATTTGCCGCCCATGGCGGCGCGCCTAGCCTTATGCAGGATGTCGGGTCGCGGCCATGGCACCCGGTCGAAAACAATCAGCCTGAGCGAACGGCCCGGCACGTCGACGCCGTCGCGGACGGCGTCGGTTCCCAACAGACAGGCATCCTCCTCGGCCCGGAAGATATCGACCAGGGTCGCGGTATCGAGCGGATCGACGTGCTGTGTCAGCAGCTGAATACCGGCGTCTTCCAAGGGCGCCTTGATGCGGCTCGCGACGGCGCGGAGTCTGGATATCGCGGTGAAGATTCCCAAGCCGCCGCCGCCGCCGGCCAGGAACAATTCCCGGTATGCCGCCGCCTGCGAGTCCATGTCGCCCTTACCGACATCGGTCACGACAATCACTCGGGTCCGGCCAGGATGATCGAACGGCGAACGTTCGGCGACCAGCGTCGGTCGTTCGGCCAGATGCCGGGTGCCGGTGCGGCTTTCGGCGCTGTCCCAATCGATGTCGATGTCGCCGGTCGAATCCCTGAGCGTCGCGGACGTGATGACGGCGCCATGCGCCGGCCCCAGAACGTGTTCGGCGAACGGTACCGTCGGATCGAGCCAGTGACGATTGAAGCCGACATCGACGTCGCGCCCGAAGCCGCGGCTGACGCCGAACCAGTCGACGAATTCGGGTGGCGTTTCGCCCCTGAGAGCATCGAGCATCGATCGCCAGGCGGCGATCTGGGCGACGGCGCGCCGCTCAAGGCTCGCCGCCACCGCCTCGATCTTGACCCGGGTTGCCGTTTCCAGCTCGGCGGCGTCACTGTCCAATAGCGCCTTCAGGCGCGACACCAGGACCGCGATCGGCGCCGCCAGCCGGCTCAGCGCCGCGGCCAATTTGTCGGCGGCGTCGGCCAATCCATCGATCATCGGGTTGGTTTCGGCCTCAAGGTCGTATCCGACGTCGGTTTCCGGTGCCCGGGCATAGACCTGCTGACGGACCAGGATCAAAAACCGTTCCGTGGCGCCGTCCGGCCGGCCGTCGGCCAGACGTTGGCCCCAACTGGGACCAGGCAGGGCACGAGCCGCGTGCAAGGCGTCGTCCAAGGCTTTTTCGGCGACACCGTCGCCCAGGATCAAGTCTTCGATGCGGACTTTTAGGCCGCGTGACCGGGACCGCCCGCCGCCTTCGGCGCCGATCAGCCAACGCCTCAGATCGGCGGTCTCGGCGGCCGAGAGATGCGCCGAAAACGCCGCGTCGGCGGCTTGGAAAATATGATGCCCCTCGTCGAAAACATAGCGCAGCGGACGGCCCTCTTCGCCGCCGCCGAGCGCGGCTTGGATCAGCACCAAGGCGTGATTGGCGATCACGATGTCGGCGCGCCGGGCCCGGCGCTGCGTGTGTTCGATGAAGCATTTGCCGTAGTGCGGACAGGCCGAATAGATGCATTCACCCCGGGTGTCGGTCAGCTCGGTCGTCAGATCGCGCCCGAATAGATGCGCCAGCCAGGATGGAAAATCACCCCCCATGTCGCCGTCACGGCTGGCGTCGGCCCAGCGGACGACAAGGCCGAGCGCGACAAGATCGGCGTTGCGGGCCCGGGCTCGGCCAAGCGCCTCATCGACGTTCAACAGGCAAAGATAATTCTCTCGGCCCTTGCGGACCACGATCCGGTCGTGCTTTTCGGTTGGGTCGGGATAGAGCCGGTCTAGTTCGGTATCGAGCTGACGTTGTAGATTGCGGGTGAAGGTGCTGATCCAGACCGGGGCCTCGTTCCGCTCGGCCCAAAGACTGGCCGACGCCACGTAGCCAAGGGTCTTGCCGACGCCGGTGCCGGCTTCGGCGAGGACGATATTGGGATGGCCTTGTTCGTCTCGCGGCAGGAAGGCAGCACTGCAAAGCTCGGCATAGCGCTGCTGTTGCGGGCGGCGCTCGGCGGTGCGGCCGAGCAACATGCCGAGCCGGGTCCGGGCATCGGCGGCCGGCACCGGCAGATTCCCGGGTGGCGTCTCGCGTGGTCTTTCTTCCCACTCCGGTAGGCGGCGCCAGACTTGAAACGCGGTTTCCATGTTCCTGGAATGCGGCGCTTCGCCGGCGGCCATCGCGGCAAGAATTGGCTGTCCCCAGGACCAGCCGGCACCTGCCATGGCCCAGACCATCGGCATCGTGTCACGGTGTTTTTCGGCAAGTTCGTGCAAAAGTGACGCGGCGATCTGAAACAGCATCGCCGCTTCCTGGTCTGAGCCGGCCGGTGCCGGTAAATCGAGGGCAGCGGCGATGCCGCGCACCGTCGGCAATGCAAACGTCGCCGGACGGGTGAAGGCAAACAACTCGAGAATATCGAAGCCGTTGATTGATTTGGCGCGCAGAATTTCGCCGATCCGTGGCCGATGGCAAAGCAGAGGCCTCGCGCCGCCGGCCAAGCGCTCCGCGGCGGCGCGAAACGATAAGACTTCGATCTCGCCGTCCGGACTGAGCCAATGCGCCGTCCGAACGCCAACAACCAGCGCCGGCGCTGCCATAAAGCTATTGTCGATCGGCCCCGGCGTCGATTGCATGGATCTGAGTATAGTGATTGGACACGGCCCTGTCCTGTACC
>JAQBZY010000169.1 GCA_027620395.1 Pseudomonadota bacterium | reverse complement strand
CTCGACGTCGAATTAGGCATAGCCGCCATCGACCGCCTCGACCAAGGTCAGGTATTCGCGGAGCGAACACGGCACGCTAGCGTCCCGGAGTTTGAGGAAGAAGTCGATGAACACGGTCTAGCCTTCGCCCGTCGCGCCCGCCGGCGGCAATATCCGGACGTCCAATGGCACCGACGACTTCAGATGCAGATCGCGCTGCGAGAACGAGAACTCGATGCCGTTCTGATGATAGAGCTCCCAGATGCGCAAAAGAACGTCGCTCCGCACGTTGGCGATCCCCTGCTGCGGATCGTTGATCCAAATCCGCAGTTCCAGTTCGACGGCGTCGGCGCCAAACTTCATCAGCCGGCAGACCGGGGCCGGTTCCTTGAGCACGCGCTCGACGTTGCTTGTCGCCTCGACGGTCAGTTGCATGGCGAGTTTGACATCGGACGTATAGGAAACGCCGACCGGCAACTTTTGGCGGATTAGGGTATCCGAATAGGACCAGTTCTCGACCCGCTGGCTGATCAATTCCTCGTTCGGAATCAGATGTTCGATGCCGTCGCGGGTGATCACCGAGACATAGCGCGCACCCAAACGGTTGATCCAACCGAAGGTGTCGCCAATGGAAATGACGTCGCCCGGCTTCACCGACTTGTCCATCAATAGAATGACGCCGCTTATCAGGTTCGAGACGACTTTCTGTAGGCCGAAGCCAAGGCCAAGACCGATGGCGCCGCCGAAAACGGCAAGCGCCGTTAAATCGATGCCGACGCTTTGCAGCGCGGCGACGCAGGCGAGGCCAATCAAAAGCACCCGGATGACTTTGCCGAACAACACCCGCGCCGACGGCGAAAGTCCGTTCGCGGCGTCGAGACGGTTGTCGATCAGCCGCATGGCGATGCCGGCCAGCCACAGCATCACGGCGAAGATAATGCCAGCCTTGATAACCCCCAGAATCGACAGCCGGACGTCGCCAAGACGGATCGCCATGCTGTCCAAGGTGTGCATGACCGGCGCCAACAGCCCGACAAGATTGAGCGCGGCTATCGACCAGGCGACGACGGCGAGGGTTCGGGACCAACCGGGGTCGCGCACGAAAACCGACGCAAGACGGATCACCACCCAGGCGGTCAACAGGCTGACCGCGCTTTCAATCAATCGGTTCGGCCACCCCGAGCCCTCTGCCGCGAACACGGTGAACCACTGCAACGCCAGCCAGATCACCGGCAGGACCAGCGGCTCGACGGCGCGCACCACTGGCGTGAAATATTTTGGGAACCGGGGATGGGCAACCAACCGGGCGAGCCGGGCCTGCGCTGTCGGCGCCAGCCAACGGGCGAGACCGTAGGCGCCGATGATGATGAAGGCCTGCACGACCGCATGCCAGGTCAGCATATGCAAATCGATCCAACTCCACGCACCGCGGAGCAGAGCCTCGATCCGTACCGGGTCGATCAGCGATTCCATGGCCCGATCAAATCATGATTGCGCCTCGCCGTCACGCTTCGGCGCGCGTCATGCCCCAAGTTTCCGGGTGCCAGCGCTGGTACTTCAACGTCCCTCGCGGCGGTTGAGGAAAGCAAGTCGTTCCAACAGATGCACGTCTTGCTCGTTCTTCAATAGGGCGCCATAGAGCGGCGGGATCAAATCCTTCTGATCGCCCGACCGCAGCGCCTCGATGGGAATCTCCTCGATCATCAGAAGCTTGATCCAGTCGAGCAGTTCCGACGTCGACGGCCGTTTTTTCAGGCCCGGCACGTCGCGGAGTTCGTAGAACACCTCAAGCGCCTGTTTGACCAGGCGCTTTTGAACGTCCGGAAAGTGCACGTCGATGATGGCGCGCATGGTGTCGGTGTCGGGGAACTTGATGTAATGGAAGAAACAGCGGCGCAGAAACGCGTCCGGCAGTTCCTTCTCGTTATTTGACGTGATCACGACGATCGGCCGCATGGCGGCACGGATGGTTTCCTTGGTCTCGTAGACATGGAATTCCATGCGGTCGAGTTCGAGCAAAAGATCGTTCGGAAACTCGATGTCGGCCTTGTCGATCTCGTCGATCAAGAGCACTGGGCGGACGGGGCTATCGAACGCTTCCCAAAGCTTGCCCTTGACGATGTAATTGGAAATCTCGTGCACCCGCTGGTCGCCTAACTGGCTATCCCTCAGCCTCGCCACGGCGTCGTATTCATAAAGCCCCTGCTGCGCCTTGGTCGTCGATTTGATGTGCCACTGGATCAGCGGTGCGCCCAAGGCCTTGGCGATTTCCTCGGCCAGCACAGTCTTGCCGGTGCCGGGCTCACCCTTGATCAGAAGCGGCCGTTCGAGGCCGACGGCGGCGTTGACGGCGACCTTGAGATCTTCCGTCGCAACATAACTTTTGGTGCCTTCGAACCGCTTTTTCATTTCGCTTCCTATTCCGCCAATCTTATTCCGCCGGTTGAGGTGCCGGCTGGGTACGAAAAATCGTCGTCTCGTTGCCGACTTCAGGATCCCTCGGCACCATCAAGGCCAAGGCCAACGATACCCCAGCCATGGCGGCGCCGGACAGGAAGACATAGGCCGGCGAATACAGCCACAAAAATCCGAAACTGGCCGGGATGAAGATGGCGACGATGTGCGAAATCGTGAAACTGACGCCGGTCGAAGCGGCGATGTCAGCCGGATCGGCGATCTTCTGGAAATAGGTCTTGATGGCGATGGCCATGGCGAAGAAGACGTGATCGACGATATAAAGCGTTATGCCCATCCAGGCCTCGGAAGCAAACGCGTAGCCGGTGAAAACAGCGATCAGGCCGCTGTATTCGATCAGCAACACCCGCCGCTCGCCGATGTTCTTGATCAGTCGGCCGATTTTTGGCGCCAGATAGATGGTCGCCGTCATGTTGGCAAGGAACATCAGGCTCATCTGGCCGGCGGTAAAACCGAATTTCTGGACCATCAGAAAGCCGGCGAAGACGACGAAAATTTGTCGCCGGGCGCCGGACATGAAAACCAGCGCGTACCACAGCCAATAGCGGCGGCGGAGCACGATTTTCTTCGATTGCTCGACGGCGGCTTCGAATTTCGGGACCGCCAACCAGCAAGTCGCCGCGATCAATGCCGTCACGGTGCCGCCGATCACATAGACCCATTTCAGCGCGAAGCCGCCGATGTCGAGAAACAGATAGATCAGGCCGAATGAAATCAGCGCCGCCACCGAGCGGGCGCTGATAATCCGCCCGAGCACCACCGGCGCCGTCGACTTATCGGTCCATTGCAGGGCCAGCGACTGATGCAGGGTCTCGAAATAGTGAAACCCGACCGACATCACGAACGTCGTCGTCATCAGGCCCCAGAAGGACGGATAGAACCCGGTGATCGCGGTGCCGATACCGAGCAACACCATCGAGACAAGCGCGAACGATTGCTCGCGGAAAAACGGCAACAGCAAGACGGCGGTGAAGCTCAGGAATCCCGGGACTTCCCGGAAACTCTGCACGAAACCGACCTCGACACCGCTGAAGCCGGCCTGATTTTCGGCGAAATTATTGAACAGCGCCTGCCAGGTCGAAAACGAGATCGGCATGGCAATGGCAGTCGCGACCAGAAAAACTTCCCGGCTTCGCCAGCCGTTGGCGAACAACTTTTGGTCACTCATGTCGATCTCCCGAAGGGCGCGCGCCCCCGATATGCTGGGCAGCGGCGGTCAAGACAAGGAGTTTTATCAGCTGCTTGGCTAGTCTAATATGGGTTAGAATGACAACTTCCATCGTGAAAACGACAGATGCAATGAATGGATAAGCGCCACGCCGATCTGGCGCCGCTTTCCGGCGTCGATGACGGCCCTGGCCTGATCGTCACCCGGCGCCGCGATTGCCCGGCCGATCATTTCATCGACTGGCACCGGCACCAGCGAGCGCAACTTCTCTATGCCGTCAATGGTGTCATGCAGGTGACGGCACCGGCCGGCATTTGGATCGTGCCGCCACAGCGCGCGGTCTGGATACCGCCCGGCACGCCGCATCACGTCCGCGCCCAGGGCGGCCCGCTTTCGTTGCGCTCGGTCTACGTCCACCCGGACGTGCCGGGTCTGCCGGAGACGTGTTCCGTGGTCACGGTCAGCCCATTGATGCGGGAATTGATCCTGGAGGCCATGGACATCGGCGACGGCTTCGATCCGACAGGACCCGAGGGCCGGCTGGTGCAGGTGCTTTTGGACCGGATCCGGGAATTGCCGGTCGCGCCACTGCACTTGCCGATGGTCGCCGATCCCCGCCTCAAGCGGATCGCCGATACGTTGCTGGCCGAGCCCGACGATCCCCGGACATTGGACGATTGGGCCGCCCTTGCCGGCGCCAGCGCCCGCACGCTGGCACGCGCCTTCATCGCCGACACCGGCATGACCTTCGGACAATGGCGCCAGCAGGCACGGCTATTGGCGGCGCTGGCCCGCCTTGCGCAAGGCGACAGCGTGACGACGGTCGCCCTTGATCTCGGCTATGCCAGCCAGAGCGCCTTCATCGCCATGTTCCGGCGCGCGCTCGGCCGGACACCGGGACGGTATTTCGCGGAAGGATGACGCCTAGCCGCATCCTTGACGGTCCGCCCGCTTCGCGCACGAGACGCCCGCAAAACGTCACTGCCGGCGGCGCGCTTTACTGCCCCGGAAGCCACTGTGCGACGCGTGGCCCCCGCAACAAGTCCGGGGTCCATTGCCGCTCCTTCGTTCGCGGGAATTATTGAAAGGCGATTTCTAGGCGATCAGCCGCCGAGCGCGGCGGCGATGGCATCGAGCGCCGCCTGCCCTTTGGCGCCGTCCGGGCCGCCGGCCTGCGCCATGTCGGGCCGGCCGCCGCCGCCCTTGCCGCCGAGCTCGGCGACGCCGAGACGGGTGAGCGCGACCGCATCGAAGCGGTCGATCAGCCCGTCGGTCACGCCGACCACCAGCGAGGCCTTATCGCCGTTGACGCCGACGATGGCGTAGACCCCGGCGCCACCGCCCTTAAGGTCGTCGACCATTGTCTTGAGCTCGCGCGGCGGCA
>JAQBZY010000168.1 GCA_027620395.1 Pseudomonadota bacterium | reverse complement strand
TGCGCCGGTGCCGCGGAAGTACTTGGTGCGTACCACGACATCGGCATGCGGGTTTCCTATTCCTATAGCCTGCGCGATCAGAACCGCCTTGTCTACGGCGACGACGAGGAATTCCTCGCGTCGTTGCCGGCCGATTTGGCGAAGGAGCTGGCCGCCGCCATCGATCCCCTCAAGCTCAGTATCGACGGAAACATCAAGGTCTTCGACCGGCTTCGACGTGTGTATGCTTCGGAAGACCGGGTCGTCATTCAACTGGCCCCCATAAACTACCAATGGTGCAGCGACGATGCGTTGGAGCGGATCGCCGATGCCTCCAAGCGCACCGGCGCCTGCATGCACATGCATTTGTTGGAGACTCCCTATCAGCGTGCCTTCGCGCGGCGCCGTTCCGGCGGCTCGCCGATCCGGCATCTCGAGCGCGTCGGGCTCTTGAATGAGCGGTTGACCCTTGGGCACGGCGTCTGGACGACGGAAGAAGACCTGGACGCCATCGCCGCCGTCGACACTCGGATTTGCCACAACTGCAGCTCCAACATGCGACTCAAAAGCGGGACAGCACCTCTCAACGCCATGCTCGAACGCGGCATCAAAGTCGCTATCGGCATCGACGAGGCCGGCGTCAACGACGACCGAGACATGTTCCAGGAACTGCGCCAAGTGCTGCATTCGCACCGGCCGCCCGGCTTCGCCGAGCCGGCGCCATCGGCGGCGCAGGTATTTCGGATGGCGACCGAGCATGGCGCGCTGACGACCGGATTTGGCGAATGCATCGGCCGACTTGAGACCGGGCGCGCCGCCGACATGGTGCTGCTCCGAAAATCGCAAATCACCGAGCCCTATATCGATCCCGAAGTCTCGATCTTGGAGGCCATCGTTTTCCGCGCCAAGTCGGCGGGCGTCGATACGGTTCTGGTCGCGGGCGAGGCCATCCTCAAGGACGGCAGGTTCACGCGGGTCGATGAAACAGCCGTGCTGCACGAGCTGACCGAACGGCTCGCCGGCCCTAGGACTGCCGATGAGGACCGACGCCGCCGGATGGCACGCCGTGCCCTTCCCTATGTCGAAAAATTCTACGCTGGCTGGCTCGACGGCGAACCGTTCGAGCCCTATGAGCCCAGGAATTCCCGAAGCTAGGTAATACGCCGCGTCTTTCCTTAGCGATCTTGATCCGGGCGACTGTCCATTATCTTAATGATCAACAGCACGATGAAGGTCAGGATGAACGTCCATGACCCGCCGAATGTCGCGACGCGGTTGCCGCTGTTACCGCCGACTTCGGTGCAGCAACTCTCGGACAGCGGCGCGTTAGCTTGCCGTCAGATAATCGAAAGCGGCGAGCGCATGCACCCGGAGCACCTGCAGGAAATCCTCAATCGGCACCCGTTCATCGGGCATCGACATGGTTTCCGGTGATGGGCCGTAGACGAACGCCGGCACGCCCATGTAGCGGAAAAATTTGCAATCGGTGCCGCCGATGCCGGTGATCGCCTCCGGGCGATTCGGGCTGATCTCTTCAATGACGCGCTTGAGAATGCCCAGCATTTCGTGGTCGGGCTCGCTCGCCGACGCCGGATTGCTGGCCGCTTCCTGCACCTCCAGTGTCACTTCCGGATAGCGTTCGAGAATTTTGCCGATGGCCGCCAACACGTCCTTGCGCTCGACGCCGAACGGCAGCCGGATGTCGGCCTCGACGCGGCAGATACCGGGCATCATGTTGACCTTGATACCTCCCTTGACGACGCCGACGCTGAGCGTCACCCGGGTCGCCACGTCGGCGGCGCCCTTGCCCATGACGCCGTCCATGCAGGCTCGGACTTCCGGTCGGGCAAGATATTCCGCCATCTTAGGCGGCATGTTGACGGGCAGATCGTTGATGGCATCCAAATCGACGATCAATCCGGCGGCGATGCGGTTGGCGTTCTTGCTGCGGTGTGGATAGGCGCCGTGCGCGCCCGGCGTCTCGACCACGAAGCTAAGGCGGAGCGTTCCCTTCTCGGCGAACCGGATCGAATTGAGGCCGCTCGGTTCCGCGTTCAGCACACAATCGCCGAGGCAGTCCTCGGCCCTGTGTTCGAGCAGATAGCGGGTTCCCCACTTGCCGCCGGTCTCCTCATCTGAGACGGCAGTCAGCACCAACTTGCCCGGCCAGTGCGCCTTGAGCTTGGTCAAATACGCGAAGGCCAGGATCAAGGCCGAAGTGCCGCATTTCATATCCGACGCGCCGCGTCCCCAGATACAGCCGTCGGCGACATCGCCGGACCAGGGGACGTGCGTCCATTTCTCGTCCGGGCTGACCGGAAATACATCGATGTGCCCGTTCATCACCAGATGCCGGCCCGGTCCCGCACCTTCGGTCACGGCGACGATGTTGGGCATGTTTTCCATCGGCGCGACGATCTCGCACGAAATGCCCTCTGCCTGCAGCCAGTCGGCGACGAAAGCCGTCGCTTCGCGGGTATCGCCGGGCGGGTTGGCCGACGGCTTGGCAAGAAATCCGCTCAGGAACGAGATCAGCTTGTCGCGATCGGCTTCGATCCAGTCGATCAACTGTTGGCGGGCGTTGTCGCGGAAAGCGGGCATGGCGGTCTTCTCCTGTTACTTCGCGCCGCTGACGGCGAAGCCAGCGAGATGGCCAGCGAGCGCCCCCAGGTGTTCGCGGATGACGGCGAAGCGGGGGCCACGCCGATAGCTGTCTTCGTCCATGTAAATGCCGCGATTGATCTCGATTTGCAGACTATGAATGCCGCCAGACGGGTTGCCGTGTTTTCGTACCGACTCGGCGCCGGCGAAGTGCTCGTTGAGCGTCGCGTCGTAGCCGAGCCCCTTCAGGAACGAAACAACGGCGTCGGCGTAAGCCGGATCGCAAGTTGTCCCGTGTCGGGTGCCGATGTCGAAGTCGGAGCGCTTGCGGCCAGGGTCGGCGACCGCCTTACCGCCGACGCTCGACATGGAGTGACAGCTTACATGATAGGCGACGCCATGGCTGGCACGAAATCCAGCCAGGATGTCACGGAGCATGTTGTGATAGGGCCAGTAGTAGCTGTCGAGCCGGTGCTGAAGATCCTCCGCCGTGATCGGCGCCGTTTGCAAGACGACATCGCCCTTGCCGCAGACCCGCGCGATCAGCCCCATGCCGCGCGCGGACTTGTCGGTCGGCTGCAGCGGAACAGGGGTGGCACCCACAACGAATTTCGGATCGACGTCGAGTTCGTGCCGGTTGGCATCGATATAAACATTCGGGAATAATGCATGGAGCCATGTCGCGCCGTGTGCCGGCGCCAAGCAGCAAAGCTCCTCGACGTACATGGAAACCGAGCGCCTGACCGCGTCGAAAGGTGCCGGGCTTTGGTATTCCTGGGGATACTCATTGCCACTTCTCGGGATATCGAAGACCAGCGGCGCCGTGGCCGCCATCGGCTTCCGGCACATCAGGATGCCGGAGAGGTGAATGTTTTCGGTTTGGTTGTTCGGCATTTTAATTCCTCGCTCAGCCTTGCATGGATTGCGGCAGTTCGATGTCGGGCGATATTTCGGCGAGGCGCCGCCAGGCGGCAAGCGTGGCCGCCTGGGCCTCGGCGATGACGTCGGCTTCGTTCATCGACAGCATCTTGCCGTCCCGCATCAGAAATCGGCCTTCGACCATCACCGACGAGACCACGCCGGGATGGCCGTAGTGAACGATGTTGGACGCCAGATTGATCACCGGACGAAGGCTCGGATGACTGAGATCGAGGATCGTCAGATCGGCACGCTTGCCGGGCGTGAGCGTTCCGATATCCCCTTCCCGGCCGAGCGCCCGGGCGCCATTTATGGTCGCCGCCCGAAGCGCATGCATGGGGCCCGGGCTGACACCGCCGCCGCTGGCGCCGCGATGCACGATGGAGCCGATCTTCATGGCCTGGAACATGTCCTCGGTCATGTTGTCGGTGCCAAGCACGATGTTGACGCCGGCATCGATGATGTGGTGCGCCAGAACTTTGTGCGGGCCGCGCCTCGAACTGTTGGCCGGGCAGTGCGCCATGTGGACGCCGCGCTCGGCCAACAGCCGGATGTCGGCCTCGGTGCAATAGGTCCAATGCGCGCCAATGACGTCGGGTCCGAGCCAACCGTTGTCGTCGAGGTATTCCGCGGACGTGCGATCATGGGCATCGCGCACCTGCTTTAGCTCTTTTGGGCTCTGCGATAAGTGCACGGTACGGGTCAAGTTGTGCTTCGACGCGAGCATGTTCAACTGATCGAGCATCCACGGAGAACAAACATCCGGCGCGTGCGCCGATATCTGACACTGCACCCGGCCATCTTCGGCACCGTGGAATTTCTCGATCATCGCCACCGTGCGGTCGAGAAACTCCTGCCCGAAGCCGCGGTCGAATTCGTAGATGCCATGGCGGATTTTTAGCGTGAGCGCGTCGGCGGCATTTTCTCCGAGATACAAGCGAAGGCCGCTCTCAACCATGCCGTCGCCATAACCGGTAATGAACCGAAACGGCTCGACCAGCGTCGTGGTGCCGGAGCGGATCGCTTCCAGGCAGCCGAGCCGCGCCAACGCCCGGCGTTCGGCGTCGGTCATGGCGAAACTGATCGGCGTCATGTAGCCGAAGATGGCATCGCCCGACATGTCCTCGACGGTGCCGCGCAGCACCAAAAGCACGCAATGCGTATGCGAATTGATGATCCCCGGCAGCACGACCTTGCCCCGGCCATCGATGACGCTCAGTTCAGGGTGCGCCTTGGCGATCTCGGCGCTGGACCCGACGGTGGCGATACGGCCGCCAACGACGGCGATGGCGCCGTCTTCGATGGTGCCGAGCGCATCGTCTAGCGTCATCAAGGTGGAAGACGTGATGATGCAGTCTTGATCGGAATTCATCTCAGGAAATCTCCGTCGGGGATTGCAGGGATTGCTGACGCCGGGCTTCGCGGGCCTCGCCCCAGCGGGCGAGATGATAAGCGGCCATCGACATAATCGCGAAAAAAGATGCGAACCAGATCACCGGCCATACCGAGTTGC
>JAQBZY010000167.1 GCA_027620395.1 Pseudomonadota bacterium | reverse complement strand
GCCGCGGGCCCGTCTCGAAGGATGAGCAAAATCAACCCAATGGCCGTGGAATCCGCAAAGGTGTAAGCTCACGAATCGGAACAACCCTGGGCCCGTGACGATGACCGGTTTTGAGCTTCTCAGCGTTGACGAGATGTACGCCGCCGACCGCATGGCTGCGGCTTGCGGCGTGCCCAGCCTGACGCTCATGGAGCGGGCCGGCCGCGTTGTTGCCCAGGAAGCCATGAAACTTGCCGGGCGGCGGCCAATCGTCGTGCTCTGCGGCCCCGGCAACAACGGCGGCGACGGCTATGTCGCGGCCCGCATTCTGCGCCGCCTCGGTCATCCGGTCAGGGTCGCGCAAATGGGTGACACAAAGACCCTCAAGGGCGACGCGGCGCGGAATTTCCAACGCTGGGGCGGCCCGGTCGAGCCACTGGCGCCAATGGTGCTACAGGAAAACGCCGTCGTCATCGACGCGCTCTTCGGCGCCGGCCTCGCCCGCCCGATCGAGCGCCAAGCCGGCGTCGTGCTCGCCGCCGTCCGCGACCTCGGGCTGCCGGTCGTCGCCGTCGACATCCCAAGCGGCGTTCAAGGCGACAGCGGCGAGGTCCTCGGAATAGCCTGTCCGGCCGAAGTCACGGTCACCTTTTTCCGCAAGAAGCCCGGACATTTGATCTATCCTGGATGTGGACTCTGCGGCCGCATCGTCGTCGCCGACATTGGCATTCCGGCTGGCGTATTGGACACTATCAAGCCGTCGGCCTCGGAAAATCATCCGACGCTGTGGCGAGACGCCGTATTTCAAACCTGCCCGGCGGCGCACAAATATAACCGCGGCCACGTGTTGATCGCCGGTGGCGCGCAAATGACCGGCGCGGCACGTCTGGCGGCCCAGGGTGCACGCCGCGTCGGCGCCGGCCTGGTCAGCATCGTCGCGCCTGCGGCCGCCGCCGATATCTACCGCTCCGGCGAACCCGGCGTCATCGTCGAGGCAGCAGAGGAATTCCAGGCTCTGATCGCCGATCCGCGCCGCAACGCAGTCGTCATTGGGCCCGGGCTCGGAGCTGGCCCAGAGGCCCGGAAAATGGCCTTGGCGGCACTCAAGGGCGGGGCCAGGGCAGTGGTTCTTGATGCCGACGCCCTTTCCAGTTTCAAAACCCAATCCAAAAAACTGTTCGCGGCCATATCCGGCCCGACGGTGCTGACCCCGCACGAGGGAGAGTTCCGCCGCCTGTTTCCGAATTTATCCGGTGACAAGGTGCGCCGGGCCGGCGCCGCCGCCAAGCTTTCCGGCGCCATCGTCGTCCTCAAGGGCGCCGATAGCGTGATCGCAGCGCCGAACGGCCGCATCGCGGTTAATGCGAGCGCGCCCAGTTGGCTAGCTACCGCCGGCAGTGGCGATGTTCTGGCCGGCATGATCGCCGGACTGATCGGGCAGGGCGCGCCAGCGTTCGAGGCGGCGGCGGCTGCGGTTTGGTGCCATGGCCGGGCCGCGGCCAGGTTCGGTGTCGGCCTGATCGCCGAGGATATCGCCGCCGCCATCCCAGGCGTGCTGGCCGAAGATTTAGGGATTGTCACTTGATCTCCCTGGGCAACCGTAACACCTTTCCGGTATGAACGCTGAACCGCAGGGATTCCTAGACCGCACACTCCGAAACCTTCGGAACGGCTGGCGTGCCATTGCCGGGTCGACCTACGATGCGGAAGCGGCGAGCGCCCGGCCTGATCTTCCCGACAACGATCTCGACGCCATCCGCCGGCAGATGCGGGCCTGCCTAGATAACAAGGGCGGTGAGGTCTCGGCACGGGCCAAGGCGGCGGCCCTGGGCCAAGTATATCTGGCCCTGGATGCCACCGGCCGGCCGCGGTTCCTGGAATTGCTGGCGGTCGAATTCGACACCGAGCCCAGCCGCCATGGCCGCCGTGCATGCCGCCAAATCGGCCGACGACCGCCGCGACGCCGAGCATGTGTTGCGCCTTTCCCTTGAAGCGCCGCGGATGAAATTATTGATTCAGTTCAACGCCTTGCCTGATGGCGTTAAGTTCCTAGTTGATATGCGGGCCGAGCTTCTGCACCGCATGCGCGGCAATCATGCCCTGACGGCGCTGGAGCGCGATCTGAAGACTATTTTGATTTCGTGGTTCGATGTCGGATTTTTGGAGTTGCGGTGCATCGGCTGGGACAACGCGCCGGCGGCGCTTCTGGAAAAGCTGATCGCCTACGAGGCCGTGCACGCCATCGAAAGCTGGGACGATCTCAAGAACCGTTTGGATTCCGACCGTCGCTGCTTCGCCTTCTTCCATCCCCGGATGCCGGACGAGCCGTTGATTTTCGTCGAGGTGGCGCTGGTCGACGGCATCGCCGGCAATGTCCAGGAACTGTTGGACGAAAGCGCGCCGGTGCAGAACCCCAAGGCCGCCGACACGGCGATCTTTTATTCGATCTCGAATGCACAGCAAGGCTTGGCCGGCATCAGCTTCGGCAACTTCCTGATCAAGCGGGTGGTCGGCGCGCTGGAGGACGAGTTCCCCAATCTCAAGACCTACGCCACGCTGTCGCCAGTTCCGGGTTTCGCGGCCTGGCTCGACAACCTGATCAAGGCTGGCGATCCGAAGATCCTGTTGCCCGGTGAAAGGCCAGATCTGAAGGCTGCGACCGGCCAGTCGACAGGCCTCAAGGGCGTCTTGAAGGACATTCTGGCGACATCGGACTGGTATCATGACGAGACCATGTCAAACGCGCTCAGCGCCCCCTTGACCCGGCTTTGCGCACGTTACATCTGCGAGGAAAAGCGCCTCGATGGCCGGGCCCGCGATCCAGTGACGCATTTCCATCTGACCAACGGTTCCCGGGTCGAGAGGATCAACTGGATGGGCGACCGCTCGGCCAAGGGTATCTCGCAATCGGCCGGCATGATGGTCAACTATCTCTATCATCTGCCGAAGATCGAAGATAACCACGAAGCCTACACGTCGAGCGGCAAGGTGGCCGCGTCGAGCGCCGTCCGGGCCCTACTAAAAGCCTGAAAATCGCCGCTTTCGTGACTTCCGGCCAAGATTGACAGGGGGTCGGAAATAAGTAGAGTGCGCACCGTCCAGGGCCTGAAATGGCGTTGGAGCCGCCGCTGGCGGGCGTGGTGAAATTGGTAGACACGCAGGATTTAGGTTCCTGTGACGCAAGTCGTGGGGGTTCAAGTCCCTTCGCCCGCACCAACGCGGCCCGCCGAGGGAAACCGCCGGCAAGTTTAGTTCATCCGCCATCGTCAATTTGGCGTCATCAGATTGGAACGTCCATGCAGGTTACCGAGATCAAATCCGAAGGGTTGAGCCGCGAATTCAAAGTCGCGCTCCCGGCCAAGGAAATCGAAGACAAGATTTCCTTTCGGTTGCAGGAAATAGCCA
The DNA here is from genome assembly GCA_027620395.1 of Pseudomonadota bacterium. Taxonomy (GTDB): domain Bacteria; phylum Pseudomonadota; class Alphaproteobacteria; order Rhodospirillales; family Casp-alpha2; genus JAQBZY01. Next base: position 1,630 of record JAQBZY010000167.1, on the reverse strand, counting down.
AGGACGCGAAGCTGCCCGGGTTCCGGCCGGGCAAGGTGCCGGTGGCGCTGCTCCGCAAGCGCTATGGCCCGAGCATCATGGGCGAGGTCCTGGAAAGCGCCGTCTCCGATTCCGCCAAGCAGGCGTTGGCCGAAAAGGGCCTCCGTCCAGCGGCGCAACCGGAATTCGAAATCACCGAATTCGAGGACGGCAAGGATTTGACCTACACCATGTCGCTTGAGGTTCTGCCGGACATCGCGCCGGTGGATTTTTCGGCGATCAAGCTCGAGCGGATGGTGCCTAGCGTCGACGAAAAGGATGTCGACAAAGCGTTGCAGCGGATTGCCGACGCCAACAAAACTTCCGAACCGATCACCACGAAGCGTAAAAGCAAATCCGGAGACATCGTCGTCGTCGACTTCGTCGGCAGCATCGACGGCGTCGCATTCCCGGGTGGCGCGGCCGAGGGCTATCAGCTCGAACTCGGATCGGGCAGCTTCATTCCCGGTTTCGAGGACCAGCTGATCGGCGCCGAAGCCGGCGCCGACATCGAGGTTAAGGTTGCGTTCCCGAAGGAATACGGCGCCGCCGAATTGGCCGGCAAGGATGCCGTCTTCGCCTGCAAGTTGACCGAAATCCGCGCCGCGACGGCCGCCGCCATCGACGACGAACTGGCCAAAAAGGCCGGCGTCGAAAACTTGGAAAAACTCAAGGCAGCGATCCGCGACGAGCACGGCAAGGAGTTCAAGTCGATCGACCGGATGCGGGTCAAACGCGATCTTCTGGACGCGCTCGCCGAAACCGCCGACTTCGAGGTTCCGGGCCGGCTCGCCGATCAGGAATATCACTCAATCTTGCATCAGTGGCAGCACGAACAGCATGGTTCGGACGCCGAACACGCCGGTGAGCACGACCACGAGGAAGCGCATCAGTTCGAGCCCGACGAGGCGCAGGCCGACGAATTTCGTCTGATCGCCGAACGCCGGGTCCGCTTAGGCCTGTTGCTTTCGGAAGTCGGCCGCACCAACGGCATCTCGATTTCCCAGGAAGACATCAACCGCGCCATGATGAACGAGGCCCGCAAATATCCGGGCCAGGAACAGCAGGTGATGGATTTCCTGAAGAAGAATCCACAAGCCCTCGAATACGCGACGGCACCGATCTACGAGGACAAAGTCGTCGATTTCATCCTCGAAATGGCCAAGGTCACCGACAAGCAGGTGACCAAGGACGAGTTGATGAAGGCGTTCGAGGAAGACGCGGACGAGGGTGACGGCGACGCCGAGCCGGCGGCCAAGAGGAAAGGCGCAGCCAAGAAGAAAGCCGCGGCCAAGAAGAAAGCGGCCAAAAATAAGGACGATTGAGCTTCTAGCTCGTCATTCCCGCGCAAGCGGGTACCTAGTCGCCGCCCCCTGGAACCCTGGGTCCCCGCTTGCGCGGGGATGACGGCGTTGAAGGGCCGTCTGACGCCTCCCCATCACCCCGGCCTTGCAAGGGCGGCGCTGGCGGACTATTTGCTGTCTTCGGGATCAAGAGAGGAAACGGTAATGGCGAACCCCTGGGACGCACACATGAACATGCTGGTGCCGATGGTCGTCGAGACGACCAACCGCGGCGAGCGCGCCTACGATATCTATTCCCGGCTGCTCAA
>JAQBZY010000166.1 GCA_027620395.1 Pseudomonadota bacterium | reverse complement strand
CGATAGCTGCACCGACGCCATCCGTATCGGCTCGGAAATCTTCCAAACCCTCAAGAAGTCCCTGGCCGCCGCCGGTCACAACACCAACGTCGGCGACGAGGGCGGCTTCGCACCGTCGTTGAAAAGCACCACCGAGGCCCTCGACTTCATCATGAAGGCGATCAAGGGCGCCGGCTACAAGGCCGGCGATGACGTCGTGCTCGGCATCGACGCGGCGTCGACCGAATTCTTCAAGAAGGGCAAATACGTGCTGGCCGGCGAGGGCAAGACCCTGGACGCCGCCGGGATGGTCAAATACTGGGTCAATCTGGTCGGCAAGTACCCGATCGTGACCATCGAGGACGGCATGGCCGAGGACGACTGGGCCGGCTGGAAGGCACTGACCGACGCGCTCGGCAAGAAGGTGCAACTGGTCGGCGACGATCTGTTCGTCACCAACCCGATGCGGCTCGCCGACGGCATCAAGAAGGGCGTCGCCAATTCGATCCTCATTAAGGTCAATCAGATCGGCACGCTTTCGGAGACCTTGGAGGCCGTCGAGATGGCGCACCGGGCATCCTACACGTCGGTGATCTCGCACCGCTCCGGCGAGACCGAGGACGCGACCATCGCCGACATCGCCGTGGCCACCAACGCCGGCCAGATCAAGACCGGATCCCTGAGCCGCTCCGACCGCCTGGCCAAATACAATCAACTTATCCGGATCGAGGAGGAACTCGGCGGGACTTCCGTCTACGCCGGGCGCTCGATCCTGAAGGGCTGACCCTTTCCGTCATTCCGGACGGTTCATCAGGCCGTCCAGGAATCCATGGCCGTCCGGAGAGTGTACTTTAGAATAGTCCAGGTGAGCCCGGGTCGAGCGAGCCCGGGGCAGTCGCATTGACCTCTACCCGTCACCCCGGACTTGATCCGGGGTCCATTGCGGCGACCTTTGCCGCGGCGTAGCTTTTCCTTGCGGTCCGCAAGCGGTTTCGTAATCTGAGTCCAGGAAACATCCAGCCAATCGGTTCCCGTTCGCATGTTTTTCGCGTCCCGCATCGCCCAACGCCTGCAACCCGTCGACACCGTCGAGGGTGAGCTTTACGAACAGAGTAAACGCTGGCTGCTGCGTAACGGCGTCGCCTCACAGGTCATGGAAACGCTCGCCATCGGCACCTTTCTGACGGCGTTGGCGCTCAATTTCGGTGCCAGTAACGCTTATATCGGTCTTCTCGCCGCCGTGCCGCACATGGCCGCGGTCTGCCAGTTGGGCGGCGTCTATATCGCCGAGCGGGTGCGCAACCGCCGCCTGGTCTGTGTCGTCGCCGCGACTTTCGGGCGTCTCGGGCTTTTGTTCCTGCCCGTCGCCGCCTTCATCGGCGACCCGAATGTGGCACTGCCACTATTGTTCGTCGGTATCGCCATCCGCTACGGCTTCGGCGCCATCGTCGGCGCCAGTTGGAATCCATGGGTTCGGGATTTAATCTCGGACGAAGAGCGCGGCAGATTCGTCGGTCGCCGACTGACCTACATGTTGGCCATGGGCATGCTGGTCAGCCTGCTTGCCGCCGGCTTCATCGATCATTGGCCGCAATGGTTCGACAGGCCGATCCGTTACGCCTACGCGGTGATCTTCATCTGCTCTTTCTTGGCCGGCATTGTCGGCATTTACACCTTGACCGGCATGGCGGAACCCCGGATGCCGCCATCCGATGGTCCGCTGAATCTTACCGAACGGTTGGCCGCGCCGTTCAAGGACGAGAATTTCCGCAAACTGATGATCTTCCTAGCGTCGTGGCACTTCGCGGCAAATCTGGCGGCACCATTCTTCACAGTGCACATGCTGACCCGTCTGGGGATCGATCTGTTCCCGGTCACCGTGCTCGCCATGTGCAGCCAGTTGGCCAATATCCTGGTCCTGCAATCGTTTGGCCGGATCGCCGACAGATTCTCCAACAAGGCCGTCCTTGCCGTCGCGGCGCCGCTGTTCGTCGCCTGCACCTTCGCCTGGATTTTCACGACAGCGGTACACGAACGCTGGGCCGTGTTCGCGATCCTAGGCGCCGTGCACGTGCTGACCGGGTTCGCCACGGCGGGCGTCTCGATCGCGACCATCAACATCGCCATGAAGCTGGCGCCGAAGGGCAACGCAACCGGGTTCCTGGCGTCGTCGAGCCTGGTCAATTCCATGGCCGCCGGCTCGGCACCGATGATTGGCGGGCTGTGCGCCGACTTCTTCGCCAAGCAGAAGCTGTCCTTGATGTTCAGTTGGGAAAGCAACAAGCAGCAAACGGTGTTCGAATCGATGCAACTGGAGCATTGGGATTTCTATTTCGTGCTGGCGGCGCTGATCGGGCTGTATTCGCTGCATCGCCTGGCGCAAGTGAACGAATCCGGCGTCTTCGACCAGCGCGCCGTGATCAAGGAATTGTTCAGCGACACCCGGCGCACCATCCGGACCATGTCGTCGATCGCAGGCTTGCGCGCCGCCGCAGAATTTCCGTTTCATCTGCTGCACCGGCTGACGCACCGCCGTAACCAAGCCGGCCGCGACATCGAGACTCCCTGAAAACGAAAATAGCCCGCCGAGGCGGGCCTTTCGAAATTTTGGCGGCGGTGCCGTCAGCCGGCCTTGGCTTGGACCCGCTTGATGCGGCGCTTCACCTTCATCGCTTCAAGGCCGAGCTTGCGGTCGGGCATCGACAGCAGATAGGCGTCGAGGCCGCCGTTGTGCTCGATGGTGCGGAGCCCTTGGGTCGACACCCGGAAGCGGACCGCGGTGCCGAGCGATTCGCTCCAGATCGAGGATTCCTGCAAATTCGGCAGAAACCGGCGCCGGGTCTTGTTGTTGGCGTGGCTGACATTATTGCCGGTTTGGACCGTGCGGCCCGTCAATTCGCAGCGTCTCGTCATGGTCTTGTCCTCGTTGAGCGCTCAGGTCCAAAGGCCCTTGGCGCCGCTTGTACAAACCGCTTCGGGCGCAAACGCCCGTTGGCCGCGTGTTTTAGGGAAATGCCCGGGCCGCGTCAAGTCATCTGGCAGGGCGGTAGCGATTTCCGGCACTTAACCTTGGGCCGCCGCCGCGTCCGAGGCCATGCCGCCTGACGGGCTGAAGTTCCGGCTGTCACGCTCGCACCGGCGAAACGCAGAGGCATACCGGCGAAGATCATGCCATCCGACACCCAAACCGGCGACCCATGCAAAGACAGCGTCCAGGCAGCTCTTGCCGTGATGGCGGCCAATATCTCGGCCCTCAACGCACGGGACGAGAAGGCCTTCGCGGAAACCTTGCATTTCCCGCATTTCCGGCTTTCCGGCGGCCGAATGAAAATCTGGGAGACGCCGGACGATTACTTCACCGACTTCAAGGCCCGGGCCGGCGGCGATTGGCATCATTCCACCTTCGAGGATATTCGGGTCGTTCAGGCCGGCGCCGACAAGATCCATCTCGACGTTCAGGTCGGACGGTTTGGCGAAAACGACCAATTGCTGACGCGCTTCAGATCGCTTTGGGTCATCGCCCGCATCGACGGCAAATGGGCGGCACAGCTTCGCTCGACCTTTGCCGAGGACTCCGGCCAAAAAACCGTTCCTGAAGGGATTGGCGCAGACGCTGGTCGGCCCCGGGCAAGGGGCTAGTCGTCATTCCTCGATCCGCCAATAGCCACGCCATTCGTGCGGCGGTAGCCAGGTTTCGCCGCTGAGCCGGGCCGCCAACGCCGCCGCTGTCTGCTCGGCAATCTGTTCGGGAACGCGGACACTGAGATGTGCCACTGCCTTCCGCCAGAAACCGTTGATCCCCTCGATCCGGGCCAGCATGGTCTGGGTCGCCGGATCCGGCGGCAGGGCTGCGTCGGCAAGCACACGGGCGGCAACAATGAAGCCGGCCTGGGCCTTGCCCCAGTCGCCATAAAGATAATTAGCGATCGCCTTATCGAAGGCCAACAGGAACGAGACCGGCATCGGCTTGATATCGACGGCATAGAGATCCTGCGGCTGATCCGGGCGCTCAGGGATCAGAATCCGGTCGATCCGCCGGCACAGCACCCGGCGGTCGCCCGATAGCCGCTCCCGAAAATCGTGGCTGACCAGAATATGCGTGCCGTAAACGTGGTTGAGACCTTCGATCCTGGCCGCCAAATTGACGTTGTCGCCGATCAGGGTCGAATCGGCCCGCTCGTCGTCGCCGACTGGACCGGCCACCACCACCCCCCAATGCAGACCGAAGCGGGTGTCGAAACTGGCCCCCTCGGCAAGCTTGTGGTTCCTAGCCGCCAAGCCGGCCAGCGCGCCTTCCCCAAGCACCAGCGTTTCGCTCGCCTTACGCATGTGGACGGCGGCGTCGAAGGCGGCGTTGACGCTGATCTCGGGGGTCTCGCTGTCATGGAAGTAGGCAAAGATGCCGTCGCCCAGGAATTTGTCGATGTCGCCGCCGTACTGGACGACACCACGGTTCATCTCGCCGAGGTAGGTTTTGAGAACCGGCAGAACGTCCTTGTCGAGGCTGCTGGTCAAATCCTTGAACCCGGCGACGTCGGTGAACATCAAGGCCACCGGCGAGCGGGTCGGGATCACTCGTTCGCCCTTGGCTTCCAGGAACGCCCGGCGGCTGATGAAACGCCTGAGATTAGCGATGATCATGCCAATGGCCTCGATCAGGGTATCGATTTCGTTGAGCTTGCGGCCCTCGTTCTCGACCTCGTCGGCACGGCGGCGGATCACCTCGTCAGCGTCCTCGAGGCCTGGAATCTCGCGCATCTTGTCGAGGATCATGGCATTGGCCTCGGTCAGCCGATCCATGAAGATGCGGCCGACGCGCTCGACATTGCGTTCGGCTTTCCATCCGACGGCGATCACCATGCCGGCGTAAATGATGAATTCCAAAATCGGATCGCTGAAATGGCTGTACTGGCCGATCGAAAAATCACCCAAGACACTGATCAAAAGCAAAATGCCGACAGCGTACCAAGCATCGTCTCGGCTCATCTGGCGCAGCATTTGGGCCCCGAGGACGGTCTCCTTGGTGCCGACTTTCTGCACC
>JAQBZY010000165.1 GCA_027620395.1 Pseudomonadota bacterium | reverse complement strand
CTTCCGGATCGCCGCGCTACTTGAGCATTCGGGCGAACTCGAACCGGCGGTCAGCGAGAACGTTTTTGGAGGACATCAGGGCGGCAATGCACCAGCTTCGATGGCGGAAGCGATACACCAACCGCCCGCGAAAGCAATCGGGATTTTCGATTGACGGAACAAACGGTGCGGCGGCTCGTGCCAAATATGTGCAAACAAACTATGAACCCCGAACTTGCCCCGAGGTCCACGTCTTGCCGCCGAGATTACTTCTTCGCCGGCTTGGCCGGTTTCTTGATCACCGATTTGGCGGTTTTCTTCGACTTGCCCTTCGCCGCCGGATTTTTCTTCTTCCGCCAGTCCGGAATATCAATCGAACCGATATTCCCCGGCGCATGTAGCTCGATCATTTGTAAATTCTTGCTGAAAGACATCAGCTCGTGATGGCAACCGGGCGGCATGTAGTGACTGTCGCCGGCTTTAAGGGTCACCTCGCCAACACCTTTGAAATCGAAAGTCACCTTGCCCTTCAACACATAGACGAAATGGAAATTAACATCGTGCTTGTGATGGCCGGTGCCGCCCTTCAAGGCCCGTTTGGCGCGGATCACATGCGCGAAGTAGGCACCCTTGGTGGCGTCGCCGATTTCGAGATCACGATATTCGAAATAATCGCGCATCCCCCGCCGCCATTTGGCGCGCTTGGCTTTATGGTGCACGTAGCCGGTTGCGTACTTGGGCATCGGTCGGTCCTCCTAGTGCCATTCGATCACGTGAAGCTGCCGTTGTTGGCGCCGTGCCCGCCGCCGCCGTTTCCAGGTTCTCGAGACTGCGCGAGACCATGTGGACGTGACAGCTCTCGGCCACGAGCTTGGCCACGACGCCATGACCAATGCCCTTCGAAGCGCCAGTCACCAGCGCGGTTTTTCCTGCCAGCCCGAGCTCCATGAATTTCTCCCCGCGGATTTCGTTGTTTCGCCGAGCTTATCAGGGAAAGGGTGGACAATTAACTCATTCTTGGCGCACCGCCCGCTTCGCGCACGAGACTGCACTACTTGGCGAACTCGATCCGGTCGAACAGCTTTTCCATGGCAGCCCTGGCGCATGCCTCGTCGATATCACCGCCGGGCGCGCCGCTTACGCCGACGGCGCCGACCCGGTTGCCGCCGGCGACGATTTGGACGCCGCCCTGCATGATGATGATGCCGCTGATGTGATTGAGCTCCTGGCGGATATCCTCGCGGCTGGCGCGGATCTGGCCGCTGTCGGCGCCCGATAGAATGACGGTCTTGGCCTTTCGCTCGGCGATTTCAAGTGTGAACCGCGACGCCAGGTCGCTACGGATCGCGGCCATGATGTCGCCGTTCCGGTCGACGACGACGGCGCTCGCCTGATAGCCCTTTTCGACGCAGGCCTTGACCGAGAGATTGGCGATATCGCGGGCCAAATCCATGCCAATGGTCTTGACGGTGAGAACGTCCTCGGCGGCGGCGGGAACCGCCGACAACAAAACGGCAGTGACGACGGCGGCGGTTTGACGCATATCGGAGCTCCTTTAAGCGTGCACCAGTTTCGAGGGCTCCGCCGGGCGGCGGTTCCAGGGCATCTTGGCGATGATCAGCGCCATGCCGCAGAAGCCGGTGGCGCCGGCCATGATCAGGCCGCAGCCGATGAAGGCGGTCACGGCCAGGAAATACGGCGACACCCAAAATCCGAGCCCGGCCGAGGCCAGAACCAAAATCCCGACCACCAACTGAACCTGGCGCTGGATGTCGAGGCCACCGGCGGCGCCGTCGACGGGGAGGCCGGCCTTCGACCAGCCGTTGAGTCCGCCGTCGATGCCATAGGCCTGCGAAAATCCGGCGTCGTCGATGCGGGCGCTGTTGAGCATGGTCCGGGTGCCGCTGGCGCAATAGAAGATGGCGTCCCGGCCCGCCGCATAGCGTCCAAGCGCCGGCGTCAGAGTATTCGCCGGGCAAAGGCTGGCGCCCGGAATTCGCCGTTCGGCGAATTCGCCGGCACCTCGGATGTCGATCAGCGTGGCGGCGCCGGCATCGAGCCTAGCCTTGGCTTGTTCGGGCGTGAGCAGTTGCATGGCGGATCTCCATTACATACTAAGGGGGATAGACTATCATATATATTCGATAATGTGAATATGAAGTCGAGGGGTGCGTGCGCGAGGTGTCCTTCGGCCTTGATCATCGGACCGCCGTTCCCGATGATGCCGGACAAGCAGGCGCGAAACCTTAGGGGGGAGCCGATGAAGTTCTTCATCGACACGGCGGAAGTGGCGGAAATTGCCGAGTTCAACGACCTCGGTCTGGTCGATGGGGTTACCACCAACCCGTCTTTGATCGCCAAATCCGGCCGCGACATGGTCGACACCATTCGGGAAATCTGCGCGATGGTCCGGGGGCCGGTCAGCGCCGAAGTGACCGCCATCGATTTCGCCGGGATGATGGCCGAGGCCGAGAAGCTCCGCGCCATCGCCGAAAACGTCGCCATCAAAGTGCCGCTCACCGAAGCCGGCATCAAGGCCTGCAAGGCGCTTTCCGACGATGGCGCCGACGTCAATGTGACGCTCTGCTTTTCCGCCGCGCAGGCGATCCTGGCGGCGAAGGCGGGGGCGGCGTTCATTTCGCCGTTCGTCGGGCGCCTGGATGATATCGGTCAGGACGGCATGGGGCTGATCGCCGAAATCTGCGACATCTATGATCAGTACGATTTCTCGACCGAAGTGCTGGTCGCCTCGGTGCGCCACCCGATGCATGTGGTCGAAGCGGCGAAGCTCGGCGCCGACGTGGTGACGGTGCCGGCTAAGATACTGAAACAGATGTTCAAGCATCCGCTGACCGACAAGGGCCTGGACGCATTCCTTGCCGATTGGAAAAAAACCGGGCAATCGATCTTGTAGGCGGCGAACCTGAAAAATATTTAATATCTTTCCCGCCCCGCCGGGTCTTTTCTTTTTGCAGCAATATGTTAATCCCTTGCCGGCGACTTCAGAGAGCAAGGGTTGAACCCATACCAACTCGTACTATCTAGTTTGCCGGATCAAAGACAACCGGGGCGAAAGCAGCATGCCTGAGATGATCCAACTGACCCGCTTGCGGAAGGTTTTCGGGCCTTTAACCGCCGTCGACGGCATCGACATGACGGTTCGCCAAGGTGAGGTGCTGGGATTCCTCGGGCCGAACGGCGCCGGCAAGTCGACGACCATGAAAATGGTGGCCGGTTTTCTAGCCCCGACCAGCGGTACGGCGCTGGTCGACGGTATCGACGTCATCTCTAACCCGGTCGAGGTCAAGCGCCGGCTCGGCTATTTGCCGGAAGGGGCGCCGTGTTATGGCGACATGACGCCGCTCACCTTCCTCCGCTTCATCGCCGAGATCCGCGGCATCGATGGCAAGGCGCGCGAGGCGGCAGTCGCGGCGGCGGTCGAAAAAGTCGCCATTGAGGGCGTACTCGACCAATCGATCGAAACCCTGTCCAAGGGCTTCAAGCGCCGGGTCGGATTGGCGCAGGCAATCCTACACAATCCGCCGGTCCTCATTTTGGACGAGCCGACGGACGGCTTGGACCCCAATCAAAAGCATCAAGTCCGCGAACTGATTCGCGGCATGGCCGCCGACAAGGCGGTGGTAATCTCGACGCATATCCTGGAAGAGGTCGAGGCCGTGTGTACCCGCGCTGTGATTATCGCCAAGGGCCGGCTGTTGGCCGACGGCACACCGGCGGAACTGTTGGCCCGATCGCCCCTACACAACGCACTCAGGATCGAGGTCGACAATGCTGGCGCCGACGCGGTGCTCGACGATGTCCGGAACATGCCCGGCATCGCCGCCGTCGAGTTGGTTGACGCCGGGGCAGACGTTTCGGTGATCCGGATCCGTTCGGCGGCCGGCTCGATCACCATTGATGTCGCGGCAATGCTCAAATCGAAGGGACACCGGGTCCGCGATCTGGCGACCGAGAAAGGCGCCCTGGACGCGATCTTCCGCGAGATCACGATCGGCGGAGGTGCATCGCATGCGTAATATGCTGATCATCGCCCGGCGGGAATTCCTGGGCTACTTCGCGACCCCGTTGGCGCTCGTCTTCATCGTCATTTTTCTTGCCCTGACCGGTGCCTTTGCATTTTACGTCGGTGGCTTCTTCACCCGCGGCTATGCCGATCTGACATCGTTTTTCGCCTATCACCCTTGGCTGTTCTTGCTCCTGGTGCCGGCGATCGGGATGCGGCTCTGGGCCGAGGAACGCAAGTCCGGCACCATCGAGCTTCTGATGACGCTGCCGGTCTCGACCTTGGACGCGGTGATCGGCAAGTTCGCCGCCGCCTGGGCGTTTTGTGGCCTGGCCCTGACATTGACGTTCCCGATGTGGGTCACGGTCAACATCCTGGGCAACCCCGACAACGGCGTGATCCTGGCCAGTTATATCGGCAGCTTCGTGATGGCTGGTGGGTATCTGGCGATCAGCGCATGTATTTCAGCGTTGACCGCCAATCAGGTCATCGCCTTCATCGTCGGCGCCACGGTCTGTTTCCTATTCACCATGTCGGGCGCGCAATTGGTTCTGAATTTCTTCCAAGGTTGGGCCCCCGAGATCATCGTCGAGGTGATGCGCTCGATGAGCTTCCTGACACATTTTGACGCCATCACCAAAGGCGTCATCGATCTCAAGGACATCGCCTACTTCGGATCACTGATCGCACTTTGGCTGTATCTGAACGTGCTTGCGGTCGAAACCAGGAAGGGGAGCTGAGCCGCCATGCAGATGTTTGCCAAGCTCGACCGTTCCCGGCTCGCTTTCATCGGCGCCGTTCTCGCCGTCGTCGCGTTTCTCGCCTTCAATATTTTTACGAATGCGGCGTTCAAGGGAGTGCGGCTCGATTTGACCGACGAGGGTCTGTTCACGCTTTCCGACGGGACCCGGAAAATTCTCGCCGGCATCGACGAGCCGATTTCGATCCGGCTCTACGTCACCAAGCGGCTGACCGAGCTCAATCCGGCGCATGCCACCTATGCGGCGCGGATCCGCGAATTGCT
>JAQBZY010000164.1 GCA_027620395.1 Pseudomonadota bacterium | reverse complement strand
CTGAGGAGCGGCGTAGCCGCGTCTCGAAGGATGAAACAATAAGTCATTCTTTATGCAGATTGGTATGACAACTCCGCTCAATCGAAATCCTTGGCCAGCGCGGCGCGGATCTGTTCCGGCAAGACCGTCATGTGACCGTAATTCGAGTGGCCGATTCCAAGAACAATCCTGGTTTGCGGTGATTTGAACTTTGCAATCGCCTTGTCCGTGAACGGAAAATGAATGAACTGCACCGATGACGCTTTGCCCGCCGCGTTGGTCCGCTCGGCATCCGCTTCCGGCATGCCGGCAATGATCTCGCCGTCGACATCGAGCGTCACCGTTTCCTCGACGCCGCCAAGCCCGGCCAACACCTTGGCCCGACGGTCGGCGTCCTCGATTTCGAACATCAAGGTTGCGACCAATTCCAGGCCGTTCGGAATCAGCGGATTGTAGGCTGCGAGCTCGTCATCAATCTGCGCCTCACCGCCCTTTTCAATGAACAGCATTTCGTGCACCTGGTGCCACATGGTGTCGTAACTTTCGAAATAAAACGTGGCATCCGGGCCACAAGATATCTGGCGGCCGCGTTTCATCTTGGTGACGCGGCCTCGGCTGTCCTTGCGGATTTTTTCGTATTCCTGCCGAGTCAGAATATCGGCGCGGGTGATTTCGTGCTTGGCCATGATCGCAACCTGTTCCTTCAGAGACCGTAGGCGCGGGCGAACAGTTCGACCGGATGCTGTCCCGGCGCGACATCGGCCGCCTCTGCATCGATCATCCGCACGCCTTGCAAGATGTGATCGCGGGCCAAGGGACATTCCGAAACCACATACTTGGCGGCATTCTTCGCCGCCTGTCGGGCCACCGGTTTGCCGACTTTGATGCCGACCTCAAAATTTTCCTTCAGCACGCCCCACGATCCGCCGTGCCCGGAGCAGCGCTCGATGATATTGATCTGGGTATCGGGTATGAGACGCAGAAGTTCAGCCGCCTTCTGGCCCATGTTCTGGGCCCGAGCATGGCAGGCGATGTGCACCGTGACGGCGCCGTCCAAGGCCATGAGGCCGTCGGCCAGGCCTTCCTTCTTGGCGATGCCGACGATGTATTGACTGATGTCGGAAGTCGCGGCGCTGAGTCTTTTGACGTTTTCGTCTGCGGGCACGATCAGCGGCCATTCGAATTTCAACATCAATGCGCAGGACGGCACCAAGGCGATGATGTCGTAACCCTTTTCGATCCAAGGCACGAGATCAGCGGCGGTTTTCTTGGCGCTGTCGGCGACGGCGGCCAAGTCGCCTTGCTCAAGTTGCGGCATGCCGCAGCAGCGCGGATAGACGATTTCGGTCTCGACACCGTTCTTGGCGAGAACGGCCAGCGCCGCCTCGCCGATGCCGGGATTGTTGAAATTGGCGAAGCAGGTGGCGTAGAGGACGGCTTTCCGGCCCTTGGCTGGCGCGGTGTCGTTCAGCGCCGGCGCCCCGGCGGCCCGCGCCGTCAAAGGCTTGGAATGATACAGTGGCAATTCGGCGTCGCGGTGAATGCCAAGCACCGCTTCCATCGCCGGCCGGGTCAGATGATTGCCGCATTTGCTGGCCCAATTGCACGCACCGGCCGCCAATGAGGCGAGCTTGCCATTGCGGTCGGTTTGGGTGATCTGACGGATACCGAAGGGAACTTTGCCGGATTTCTGTTCGATGGCGCGAAAACGCAACATTAGGTGCGGGACGTCCAAATTGAATTCGTGTGGCGGCACATACGGGCATTTGGTCATGAAGCACATGTCACAGAGCGTGCAGGCGTCGACCACCGGCTTGAAATCGGCGCTTTCAACGGCGTCCAATTCGCCGCTTTCTGAAGCGTCGATCAGATCGAACAATTTTGGAAAGCTGTCGCACAGATTGAAACAGCGCCGGCAGCCGTGACAGATGTCGAACACGCGGCGAAGCTCGATGTCGAGTTTCGCCACATCGTAGAAGTCCGGATCCTGCCAGGCGATCGGATGGCGTGTCGGTGCTTCCAGGTTGCCTTCGCTCATGGTATGTCCGAAGTGAGTTGCGGTTGGAGACCGGGAAGCGGGAGGGGGCCGCGCCCCCTTCCCGTCCCAAGCAAGATACGCGCTGGCGCGCTTACGACATCGTGTCGAGCGCCTTTTGGAACCGGCCGGCGTGCGACTTTTCGGCCTTGGCAAGGGTTTCGAACCAATCGGCGATTTCGTCAAACCCCTCGGCGCGAGCCGTCTTCGCCATGCCCGGATACATATCGGTGTATTCGTGCGTCTCGCCAACGATCGACGCCTTGAGGTTCAACGTCGTGTCGCCGATCGGCTCACCCGTCGCCGGATCGCCAACCTCTTCCAGAAATTCGAGGTGCCCATGCGCGTGCCCGGTTTCACCTTCGGCGGTCGAGCGAAACACCACGGCGACGTCGTTATAGCCTTCGACGTCGGCCTTTTGGGCGAAATACAGATAGCGGCGGTTGGCCTGCGATTCGCCGGCAAAGGCGTCCTTCAAATTCTTTTCGGTCTTGCTGCCCTTAAGTCCTGCCATGTGGTCCTCCTTGGTGGGCCTTTGATGAAATTTTATGGGTCGGGCGACGTGAGTCTAAACCCGTCCGGCCAAATATGGCCGGTGGCGCGCAGGGAGTCAATAATTTAGAAAGCTTCTAATGTAATTTTTAGTCTTCGCGGACCCGGACGATCACATCGACACGAGAAATGCGCGTTCGGCCGGGTGCTTTCGGAAGCGCCGCGACAACGACGTCCTCGGCCGGGATGTCCTCGAGCCGGCCCTCATTTTCGAAGTAGAAGTGATGGTGGTCGCTGACATTGGTATCGAAATACGAACGGCCGCCATCGATGACGATTTCCCGTAGCAACCCGCGCGCCGTGAACTGGTGCAAGGAATTGTAAACCGTCGCCAGTGACACCGGAACGCGGGCCCGGAGCGCCTCGCCATGCAGAATTTCCGCCGACAGATGGCGGTCGCCGCCCGAGTACATCAGACCGGCGAGCGCGATCCGCTGCCGGGTCGGCCGGAGGCCGGCCTGGCGCAGGCGGTCGATGATCTCGGCATAGGTGCGGCCGTTTTTCATGGGCGCTTCATTATGAGTGACCGGGCGAATTCAACCATCAACCAACCTATACCTCGCCGCCCGACTGCGGAACCCCAATTACATTGTAGCCGCTGTCGACGTGGTGAATTTCGCCGGTGACGCTTCTCGATAGATCCGACAGCAGATACAGACTGGCGCCGCCGATATCGTCGAGATGAACGTTGCGGCGGAGCGGGGCGTGCATTTCGTTCCACTTCAAAATGTGCCGGGCGCCGCCAATGGCGCTGCCAGCGAGGGTCCGCATCGGTCCCGCCGAAATGGCGTTGACCCGGATTCCCTGAGGGCCGAGATCGGACGCGAGATAACGCACGCTTGCTTCCAAGGCCGCCTTGGCAACGCCCATGACGTTGTAGTTAGGCACCACTCGGTTGGCGCCCGAGAATGTCAGCGTGATCATGCTGCCGCCATTCGGCATCGCCTGAGCGGCATGCCGAGCCAGGGTGGTGAATGAAAAGCACGAGACATCGAGGGTGCGGCGGAAGTTCTCCCGCGAGGTATCGACATAACGGCCCTTCAATTCTTCCTTGTCGGAATAGGCGATGGCATGGACGACAAAATCGAACGTGTCCCAAGTTTCGCGGAGTCCACCGATGACGTTACCGACAGCACCTTCCGCCTCGACGTCGCAGGGCAGCAGAATGCTGGATCCGGCCGATGCCGCAAGCGGCCCAACGCGCTTCTTGATGGCGTCGTTCTGGTATGTGAAGGCGAGCTCGGCACCGTGCGCGCGCAGCGTGCGGGCGATGCCCCAGGCGATCGAATGATCGTTGGCGACGCCGAGAATGAGCCCCCGCTTGCCAGCCATCAGATTGCTTTCAGTGGCAATGGCGGCCGGGACCGCGCCGGATTTAGTATGATCGTTCACGTGTTATTCCTCGCCCGGAAGGACGTATCAGCCGTCAAAGCGCCGGAACGCGAGAGAGGCGTTGGTGCCGCCGAAGCCGAAACTGTTCGAAAGCACACAGTTCAGGCCCGCATTGTCGATTCGTGTGGTGACGATTTCCGCGTCACCCGCCGCCGGATCGAGGTTCTCCACATTTGCAGAGGCCGCGATGAAATTTTCGTTGAGCATGATCAGGGAATAAATCGCCTCGTGGGCGCCGGTCGCTCCTTGAGAGTGACCAGTCAACGACTTGGTCGACGAAATCTTTGGTTTATCGGCGCCGAACACCTCTTGAATTGCGTTAAGTTCCGTCATGTCGCCGGCCGGCGTCGAAGTGCCGTGAGCATTGATGTAATCGACCTTGGTGTTGCCGAGTGATTGGGTCGCCAGACGCATGCAACGCGTGGCGCCCTCACCCGACGGCGCCACCATGTCGACACCGTCCGACGTTGCGCCGTAACCGACGATCTCGCCGTAGATGGTGGCGCCGCGCGCTTTCGCGCGTTCCAGTTCCTCCAGCACCACGACGCCGGCACCGCCGGCGATAACGAAACCGTCGCGATCGGCGTCAAAGGGGCGCGATGCGCGGCTTGGTGTGGCGTTATATTTTGACGAAAGCGCCCCCATGGCATCGAACAGCACGGTCAACGTCCAATGCAGTTCCTCACAGCCGCCGGCAAATACAACATCCTGCTTGCCCCATTGGATAAGCTCGGTGCCGTTACCGATGCAATGCGCGCTGGTCGAGCATGCCGAAGAGATGGAATAGCTGAGACCGCGCATATGAAACGCCGTGGACATATTGGCCGAAGCGGTAGAGCACATGGCCTTGGGAACCGCATAGGGGCCGACCCGTTTGGCGCCGCGTTCACGGGCCGTATCAGCGGCATCGATCAGCGCCGAGGTCGAGGGCCCGCCGGAGCCCATGACCAGGCCCGAGCGCTCCGACGTCACCTCTGCGTCGGACAGCCCGGAGTTACCAATGGCTTCGCGCATGGCGACATAGTTATACGCGGCACCGTCGCCCATGAACCGCCGCAGCTTGCGATCAATCAGGTTGTCCATGTCGATTTTGG
>JAQBZY010000163.1 GCA_027620395.1 Pseudomonadota bacterium | reverse complement strand
GATTGCCGATTTCGGCTCCGACGCATTGAAGCAACGATTTCTGAAACCGCTAGCCACCGGCGAAATGCTTGGCGCCTTCGCCTTGACCGAACCGGAAGCCGGTTCCGACGCCGCCGCCATAAAGTCCCGCGCCAGCAAAGACGGCAATCACTACGTCCTCAATGGCACCAAGCAGTTCATCACGTCGGGAAAATACGCCGATTTGGCGGTTGTGTTCGCCGTGACCGATCCGGCCGCCGGCAGGAAAGGCATCAGCGCCTTCGTGGTGCCGACGTCAACGCCCGGATACGCGGTCACGGGGATCGAGAAGAAAATGGGCCAGCGCTGCTCCGACACCGCCCAGATCACGTTCACAGATTGCCGGATCGAGCCCGACCTGATGCTCGGCAGTGAAGGCGACGGCTACCGAATCGCGCTATCGAATTTAGAGGGCGGACGGATCGGCATCGCCGCGCAGTCGGTCGGCATGGCGCGGGCGGCCTACGAATGCGCGCTCAGCTACGCCAAGGAGCGAAAAAGTTTCGGCAAACCGATCATCGAACATCAAGCGGTCGGCTTCCGGCTCGCCGACATGGCGATGCAGATCGAGGCGGCGCGGCTTCTCTATCTCAATGCCGCCCGGCTTCGAGAATCAGGCGAGACTTGCCTGAAGGAAGCGTCGATGGCGAAGCTATTCGCATCGGAAATGGCGGAGCGGGTCTGTTCGGCGGCGATCCAAACCCTGGGCGGCTACGGCTACGTCGAGGATTTTCCGCTCGAGCGGATCTACCGCGATGTCCGGGTCTGTCAGATTTACGAAGGCACCAGCGACGTGCAACGGCTCGTGATCGCACGGGCCATTGCCGAGGAGTGAATGAATGGTGCCGAATGCGATGGCCAACAGACGTCAAGCCGGACACCGCCACGGCCGGTCAACGACGCGGTTACCGGTCAGGCGCTTAGGCGACGTGCGCCTTGACCATGGCGCTCGACGCCTTTGCAAGTTTGTCGGAGCCCGGCTCGAAGATCGCGCGGAACACCTTCAGCAGCCGCCGATCGAGCTTGTCGCCCATTTCCTCAAGGATGCCGAAGGCCTTTTCTTGCGGGAACGGCGGCTTGTAGGAGCGCGCGTCGGTCAGCGCACCGAAGATGTCGACGATCACCGACATCCTGGCCAGTTCGTTCAACTCGGCGCCCTTGAGGCCGAGCGGATAGCCGCTTCCGTCGAGCTTTTCGTGGTGCTGGCCGGCAATAATCAGCGCACCTTTGGAGATGTCAGTCGCGTCGCCCAGCAATTCCTTGGAGCGGGTGACGTGGTCGCGCATGATTGGCCATTCTTCGTCGGTGAGTTTGCCGGGCTTGTCGAGAATTTGATCCGGGGTCACCAGCTTGCCGACGTCGTGAATGAGGCCGCCGGTCGAGATCACCAGAAGATCGTCGCCCTTGATGCCGATCCCGTGCGCGAACAGCGTCAACAAAGTCGCCACCCGCATCGAATGGACGTAGGTGTAATTGTGGTGGCTCTGCACGGCCTTGAGGACCGCATGGTGGTTGCCGTTGTTGATCGCGTCAACCAGCGGCAGGCAACTATCGGCGGCGTCGGAGCAATTGATCGGCTCGCCGCTGGCGATAGCGTCGGAAAGCTTCTGATATTCCTCGACCGTGATGGTCAGCGGCTTGCCGATTTCCGGCGGAAGTTGCTTCCAAACGAATTCGGCTTTCTCGCCGATGACTTGGGAGACGGCTTCCAAAAGCGCCTTCGGATGAAACGGCCAGTTGATGAATCGGGACGGAATTTTCAGGGACTTCTTGTCGATATCGAACAGGATGCCGTTGCCGACAGTCGCGATCAGTCCGGGGCAATGCTGCTTGAGCCGCTACGAATGCTCGATGAAGCTGGCGCTGTTCTTGTCGCGCCGGCCGTTCTGATCGACGATGATGACCGAGGCCCCGGACTTGACGCTATTTTCCATGGCCTCGTCGACATCGCTGAAAATATCGATCGAGAAAAACGGGCGCAGAATCTTATCGAGGGTCTCCTTGTGTTGGGGGTTTTGCGTGACCACCAAAACTCTCGGGAGTTGAAGGCCTGTCTGATCCATTTTAACTGTCTCCGGCTTCAGAAAATTCCTGGCGCCAAGCAATTTGCCAAACAAATTTTTCTGAAAGCATGTGTTCTGTTTCGACGATCATCGGTCGAAGCATCACTTAACTTATATAGCTAATATCATCGCGCCTTCAATACCAAGGTCAAAGTTAAATTTTGTGACAACTTGAATCAACGCTGCACAGTTAACTGCGCTCGAAACAGCAACACCGGTAATACCAACAATAGGAATAAGCTTATGCCTGAACCGATCGAATTCTTCTTCGACTTTTCATCGCCTTACGCCTATTTCGCGGCGCATAAAGTCGACGATATGTGCAGCGGATTTGGCCGCGACGTGGCCTGGAAACCGTTCATGCTGGGGGCAGCCCTGAAGATCACCGGCGCCGAGACGCTGACCCGCTATCCCCTCAAGGGCGATTATTGCCGCCATGACTGGGCCAGGATCGCGCGTTTCCAGGAGCTTCCCTGGTCGATGCCGGAACGGTTTCCGATCGCAACCTTGGCCGCGGCGCGCGCGTTCTATTGGATCGATGGCCAGAATCCGGCTGCCGCCAAGGCATTCGCGTGGTCCTGCTTCAAGACCTATTTTGGTGACGGCCACGATATATCCGAACCGTCCACAGTCGGCGCCATTGCCGCCGGTCATGGATTTGATGAGAATGCCGTCATCGCCGCCGTGGCCGAGGAAGCCATCAAGCAGCGTCTGAAGGATGAAACAGCCGCAGCAGTCGGGCGGGGCGTTTTCGGATCACCCTTCATCATTGTCGACGGTGAGGCGTTCTGGGGCTCGGACCGGTTGTGGATGGTCAAGCGTTGGCTCAGATCGGGCGGCTGGTAGAATTTCGGAGGAACGAAATATGAAACTCAAGAAGGGTATCAAGGATTTGGTCGCGGAAGCGGAAGCCGAGATCGAGACCATCGATGCGGCGGAAGCCATCAAGGCGCTTGGCGACGACCGGTTCGTGTTCGTCGACATCCGCGATGTCCGCGAACTCGACCGCGACGGCATGATCCCGAACGCCGTGCATGCGCCGCGCGGCATGCTCGAATTCTGGGTCGATCCGGACAGCCCGTATCACAAGGATGTCTTCGCCCAGGACGACAAGACCTATGTTCTCTATTGCGCCGCCGCCTGGCGTTCGGCGCTGGCGACCAAGACGCTGCAAGACATGGGCATGACCAACGTCAAGCATTTCTCGAACGGCTTCAATGGTTGGAAGGAAGCCGGCGGTCCGGTCGCCGAGAGGCCGAAGAAGGGTTGAGGCGGACATTGGAAATCTGCCGGCAAGAAAGCTAAGGGCACAGAATGACGATTCTCAAATCGGCTCTCGACATCCAGGCCGCCGGGTTCAAGGCCAATGCCGCCAATGTGGCGGCGCTGATCGACGAACTCAGGACGACCGTCGCCGACATCAAAAAAGGCGGCGGCGCGGCAGCGCGCGAAAAACATCTCGCGCGGGGCAAGCTGCTGGCCCGCGACCGAATCCGCCATCTGATCGACCCCGGCGCGCCGTTTCTCGAGTTGTCGCAATTGGCCGGTCATGGACTTTATGAAGACGACGTGCCGGCCGGCGGCGTCATCACCGGCATCGGTCCCGTCGAGGGCATCGAATGCATGATCGTCGCCAACGACGCGACGGTGAAGGGCGGTACCTATTATCCGATCACCGTCAAGAAGCACTTGCGGGCGCAAGAGATCGCCGCCGAAAATAATTTACCGTGCATTTATCTGGTCGATTCCGGCGGTGCCTTTCTGCCCCGCCAAGACGAGGTCTTTCCCGACCGCGACCACTTCGGCCGCATCTTCTTCAATCAGGCGCGGATGAGCGCCGCCGGCATTCCGCAAATTGCCGTCGTCATGGGATCGTGCACGGCTGGCGGCGCCTATGTGCCGGCGATGTGCGACGAGAGCATCATCGTCGAGAACCAAGGCACGATCTTTCTGGGCGGCCCGCCGTTGGTAAAGGCGGCGACCGGCGAGGAAGTCACGGCCGAGGATCTGGGCGGCGCCTTGGTGCATTCTCGGATATCTGGCGTCACCGATCACATGGCCCGGGACGACGAACACGCGTTGCATCTGGCACGGCAGTGCGTGCGCAATCTCAATCGTCGAAAATCCATATCGCTCGATCTCAGAACGCCCGTCAAACCGCTCCACCCGGCAGACGAATTGCTCGGCATCGCGCCGCTCGATCTCAGAAAACCGTTCGATGTCCGAGAAGTGATCGCCCGCATTGTCGACGGTTCGGAATTCGACGAGTTCAAACGGCTGTACGGCGAGACGCTGGTGACGGGGTTCGCCCGCATTCACGGCTATCCGGTCGGCATCGTCGCTAACAACGGCATCTTGTTTTCGGAATCGGCCGAAAAGGGTGCGCACTTCATCGAGCTTTGCGCGCAGCGCCGGATTCCGTTGGTGTTTTTGCAGAACATCGCCGGCTTCATGGTCGGGCGAAAGTACGAAGCCGGCGGCATCGCCAAGGATGGCGCCAAGATGGTGACCGCGGTGGCTTGCGCCGAGGTGCCGAAATTCACCGTCGTCATCGGCGGCTCCTTCGGCGCCGGTAACTATTCGATGTGCGGCCGAGCCTATTCGCCGAGGTTTCTTTGGATGTGGCCGAACGCGCGGATTTCGGTGATGGGCGGCGAGCAGGCGGCCGAGGTGCTGGCGACCATCCGGCGCGACGCGGTCGAGGCGCGCGGCGGGACCTGGGCCAAGGACGAGGAACAGGCGTTCAAGGCGCCGATCCTCGAGCAGTACGAGCGCCAAGGCCATCCCACCTATGCCTCGGCGCGGCTTTGGGACGACGGCATCATCGATCCGCTCGACACGCGCATGGCGCTCGGCCTGGGCATCTCCATGGCCCTCAACGCGCCGGCCGAGCCCACGACCTTCGGCGTCTTCAGGATGTGACCGCCATGCTGCAACCGATGTTCCTTGAGGAGATCGCCGACGACGGCATTGC
>JAQBZY010000162.1 GCA_027620395.1 Pseudomonadota bacterium | reverse complement strand
CCAGGCAAATCAAAGGCGCGGCGACGGAACTGTCGGAACAATCGGAAGCGTTACGCAGAACGGTCGACGAGTTTCTGGCGCAAATTCGCGCCAGTTAATCGGCGCTGGCTGAAAAGTGACGTCCTTGCGCCGTTGGCGGCGCAAGGACATCACGCCGGGTGTGCTTTCTGAAACCGGCTCTGGCGGCGCTTGCGAACGTATTTGAGCGACAGCACGTAACCGATCCAGCTCAGGCCGATGTCGTACGGCAGGCAGCCGATCGCCATGGCGAGACCAAGCTCCTTGGCCAGAAGCGTCACCAATTCGCCGAGCGATGTCCAGAAGCCGGCATCGGCGCTGAAGGCGGCTTTCCAGGATTTCAGGAACGTCCCGTAGCCGCTGATATCGTCCCAATTGCCGCGCATTCCTTGTCCGGTCACGTAGAAGACGTAATAGACCGGGAACATGGTAAAAACGTTGGTGATCCAGGTCCAAGCACACGAGATGACAAGATTGAAATCGAGCGCCTTGACCGGCTTGCAAGGTCATCAAACAAAGATACATCTGAATGCCGACCAAGGGCGTGAACGCCCAGAATAAACCGACCGCGACACCGCGGGCCGAATATTCAGGCGTGTGGTGGCTGCGTTTCAGCGGCACCACAAGCTTTAGCCGGGTGAGCCGTGTCATCCGCTCCAAGCAGTTGCGTTGGTTTGATTGCAATTTGGCCATCTGTGCTTGTGAGTTCTAGGGGGCCGGATGTTGACAGAAAAATCGCCGCTGGCAATGCCGATGCCGGGTCATCGGTTGGTCGCCGGTTTCACGAAGTCGCGAGTGGCAAGGCCGTCGCGTTCGTATCCACGCACCGCCAGATAACCACGGCCGGCATCGGCGACGACGGCAACCCGCGTCGTCTCGTTCAGGATCGGCGGCGTCACCCAATCGAAGCCGTCCGGCGAACCGTCCCGGGTTTCCAGCATCTGTTGCCGCCGGCCGGGGCTGTCGATCCCTCGATAGCGCCCGGGAACGGCCCGCTCGATCCAGTGATTGGCGCACGCGCTCGGCCCGTCATGGACGGTGGCGCCGTCTTCTTCACGTTCGATCAGGCAGGACTGTTCGGGCTCGGTGCCGCTCAAGGTAAAGAACGCCGGGATCGACAATGGTGTCTCGATCAACATGCGCCGCGCCTCGACGTAGGAGCGGCATTCGTCGAACATTCGGCGCAAAAGATGTGTCGGCGGCGTCGCCTGACGCCGCCAGAGCTTGTTTCGGTTGATCAGCCAATCGAGCCAGCAAGACCGAGTCCATCGCCGCATCGGCGGTTGATTGAGAGCGGCGGAAAACCGATCAGGCGCCATCGCCGTCGCGACGCCGACAAAGCCGGGCCAGGTGACGTTGAAATAGTCACCCGCCAGGCCCTGGAACTTGGCGACGACGACGGTCCGGCCAAGGCCGTTCAAGGGCCAATCCAGGGTTCTGAGCATCCGGTTGCTGCGCCCGCCGGGATCGGGTCCGGCACCGGTGGTGCAGGTCCATTCGTAGGAGAGATTGAGCAGCCACGCCCCTGGCCGCCCGGCGACGGCGGCGATTTCTGCGATCTCGGCGGCGCGGGGCGTTTCCTGGCGCGCCAGCCAACGTCTCGAAAGATGGTCACCGGCGTTCATGGCGAGGCGGCCGTAATGCGCCGTGCCGGCGTCGATGATGGCCTGAAAGCGGACAAAATCGGCCCTGACCAGCGCGGCCGGGCCGTCCTCGGTGGCGTCGATGTAGGGGATGTCGACGGGTTGCAAGCGGGCGAGCCTCCCAGATGGGGAGAATACGCACATTCAAGCGCAACGATCACCTAAATCCTTTGTAAACTTTGTAGGACACTCGCGCCCCGCGGGCCTTTCAAATCCCTGCCGGCGGGCTAGAATTCCAGGCGTCGAATTAGGAGAAGCAGAATGATCCCGCGTTACAGCCGCCCGGAAATGACCGCCATCTGGGAGCCGGCCAACAAATTCCGCATCTGGTTCGAAATCGAGGCGCACGCCTGTGACGCCTTGGCTGGGCTCGGCGTGATCCCCAAATCCGCCGCCAAGGCCGTGTGGACGCGGGGCGACAAACCTTACACCGATGCCCGCATCGCCCGCATCGACGAGATCGAACGGGAAACCAAACACGACGTCATCGCCTTCACGACCGAGCTCTCCGAACTGATCGGCGCCGAGGCGCGCTTCGTGCATCAAGGGATGACGTCGTCGGATGTGCTCGACACCTGCTTCGCCGTGCAGCTGAAACAGGCTGCCGATATTCTGCTCGCTGACATCGACGGCGTGCTGGCGGCGCTCGAGGTCCGGGCTCGCGAATTCAAGGATCTGCCGTGCATGGGCCGCTCGCACGGCATCCATGCCGAACCGGTCACGATCGGGCTCAAATTCGCCCGCTTCCATGCCGAATTCCAGCGCGGCCGCGCCCGGCTCGTGCAAGCCAGGAGCGATATCGCCACCTGCCAGATTTCCGGTGCCGTCGGCACCTTCGCCAACATCGATCCGGCGGTCGAGGCGCACGTCGCCAAAAAACTCGGCCTCACACCGGAGCCGGTGTCGACGCAGGTCATTCCGCGCGACCGGCACGCGTTCTTCTTTGCGGTCTTGGGCGTCATTGCCAGCTCGATCGAAAATATCGCCACCGAAATCCGGCATTTGCAGCGGACCGAGGTCAGGGAGGTGGAGGAATATTTTTCGAAGGGCCAGATGGGCTCATCCGCCATGCCGCACAAACGAAATCCGGTTTTGACGGAAAACCTGACCGGCCTGGCCCGCATTGTCCGCGCCGCCGTGGTGCCGGCCATGGAAAACGTGGCGTTATGGCATGAGCGCGACATTTCGCATTCGTCGGTCGAACGGATGATCGGCCCCGACGCGACGATCACGCTCGATTTCGCGTTGCAGCGGTTGGCCGGCGTGGTGAAAAACCTGGTCGTCTACCCGGACGCCGTGGAGCGGAACGTGAACCAACTGGGCGGGCTGATCTTTTCACAGCGCGTTTTGCTGGCCCTGACCCAGGCAGGGGTCAGCCGCGAGGACGCCTATCGGTTGGTGCAGCGGAACGCGATGCAGGTCTGGGCCGGCAAGGGGGCGTTTCTGGATATCCTCAAGACCGACCCGGAGGTGACGGCCAAGATCAACGCCAAGGCGTTAACGAGCCTATTCGACATGCGCTATCACACCAAGCATGTCGGCACCATTTTCAAGCGGGTCTTCGGTGCCGCAAAATTGGCGAAAAAACGGCCGCTGAAGAAGCGGTCGCGTTAGGCCGACTTCTCTTCCGCCTTGACCTGCATCATGGCGAAGCTTTCGAGCTCGGCGAGCTTCTTGCGAACTTGATCTTCAGTCACCGGTGCCTTGTGCTTATTGATGTCGGCCATCACCTTGCGCATGACGTCCTCGTCGCCTGGTTCGTCCATGTCGACGATGACAACTTCCTTGGCGTAGGCTTGGGCGGCGTCCCCAGTGATACCGAAGATCTCGGCCAGCCATAGACCCAGGAGCTTGTTGCGCCGGTTCTGGGCCTTGAACAGGAACTGCTGAACCATCTCGAACTTGCGTTCTTCGCCCTTTTCGCGTTTTTTGAACCCGTCGGCCATCCATTCGCTCCTCAAGTTGCCACTGGCGGCGTCGCCGCCCGGAATTGCTTTCTGACGAATATTTAGTGCTCAACCGCCCGGCCTGCAACCTCGGCTGGGGATAACTCATCTATCTGGCGGCGCTTCCGGCAACAGTTTATGAAGGTGTCATGTGCACCGTCGTCATCGACTACAAGCCAGGCGCGCCGTGGCCGCTGCTTTTGGCGGCCAACCGCGACGAGATGCGGGGCCGGGCGTGGCGTCCGCCGGCCCGGCATTGGGACGATCATCCGCACATCGTCGCCGGCATTGACGAGGCGGCCGGCGGCACCTGGATGGGGCTGAACGAAGACGGGCTGGTGGCGTGCGTTCTGAACCGGCCAGGTTCGCTTGGACCGGCCGAGGGCAAACGTTCGCGCGGCGAACTGCCACTCGAGGTGCTCAGCCATGCCGAGGCCGGTGCCGCCGCCCAGGCTTTGGCGCATCTGGACGGCCGCGCCTATCGCAGCTTCAATCTGGTGATCGCCGACGCGACCGGCGCGTTTTGGCTCAAATCGACCGGCGAGACGCCGGCGATAGAGGTGCATATCGTCGAGCCGGGCGTGTCGTTGGTCACGGCGCACGATCTCAACGATACCTCGTCGCCCAGAATTGCCGCTTACCTACCGAGATTCAGATCGGCCGCGAGACCGGATCCGGACCAGGGCGACTGGTCTGGGTGGCGGGCGCTTCTCGCCGACCGAGGCGGTACCGACGATAGCGGCGAAAAGGTGGCGATGAATGTCGGACAAGCCAATGGCGATGGTTTCGGCACGGTCAGCTCATCTCTGATCGCGCTGCCGGGCCTCAAGCGTTTCGGCGCCAAGCCGGTTTGGCTGTTCTGCGCCGGCCAACCGGACCGGACCGAGTTCCTGCCGGTCGCGCTGGGCGGCTGAATGTTCCGCCGGATCGCGCTCGCGTTGCTATTGGGCGCCAGCCCGGTAACTGCCGCTGAACTTCCTGCCGTCGACGCTCCCGCCTTCGCCGGCATCTGCGACGAGATGTATGGCACGCTTGACGCTGGCAATATCTGGCCGGCGCAGCCGAGTGGTGCGCGGAAATTCTGCACGCTCGAAACAGCCGGCGCCGAGCCGGTCGAGATGAGCGGCGACGACTACGCCTGGGCGCTCCGGAAAAGTCTCAAGTTCGCCTGCAAGGGCCGGCGCGAAGTGATCTACGAAGTCATGCGGCGACTGGGCGACTGCGCCGGCGGCAATCGGACTCTCGATCTGGCACCGATTCCGGACGGCGGTTGCCGGGTCAATTTCAAGGAAACCGGCAGCCAATTCGAGGTCGAGCCGGAATTGATCGATGACTTGCTGGATTGGCGCGCCGACATGCCGTGGTACGAGGCGGTCCTGGTGGCGCTCTTCGCGCCCAGGGAATTGCCGATGCTGATGGATGGACTGATCGGCTGCGGCGCTGGGCGGGCGCC
>JAQBZY010000161.1 GCA_027620395.1 Pseudomonadota bacterium | reverse complement strand
TTGATGTCGCTGCTTGGCATCCGGTTCAAGCTGGTGCTGCACGACATCGTCAAGGGCGAGACCCGGACGCCTGAATACCTAGCCATCAACCCGAACGGCAAAATACCGGTTCTAGTCCTGGAAGACGGCACGCCGCTCGCCGAGTCCAATGCCATCCTGCACTATCTGGCGGAAGGCACGCCGTATCTGCCGGATGACCGCCTGACGCATGCCCAGGCCATCAGTTGGATGTGCTTCGAGCAGTACAGCCACGAGCCCAATATCGCCACGGTCCGCTTCTGGATGCATCTTCCGGAACTGAACGAGGTGCAAAAGGCGCAAATTGCCGGCAAACAAGAAGCCGGCTTCAAGGCGCTCGGCGTCATGGAAGGACATCTCGCGGGTGGGCGGCCTTGGTTCGTCGGCGCCGGTCCTTCGATCGCCGATATCGCGCTCTATGCTTATACTCACGTCGCCGATGAAGGCGGATTCAATCTTAAACCCTACCCAAATGTTCGCGGTTGGCTCGGCCGCATGGCGGCGCTGCCGGGTTACGTTCCGATCACCAAATCCGACTTTTGACGGGCAGCGTCGGCCCTGGAGTTTCAGCCATGTCTGAATTTGTGCTCTATCACGGCTGGACGTCGAGCGCGTCCAGGAAGCTCCGCCTCTGCATGGCGGAAAAGGGTCTCGATTACGAAAGCAAGCCGATCGACATTTTATCTTTCGAGCACCATTCGGATTGGTTCAAGAAACTGAACCCGTCCGGCAAGGTGCCGGCGCTTCTGATCGACGGCGTGCCGTTCGTCGAAAGCAACCTGATCAACGAATATCTCGACGAGACTTATCCGGAACCGCCGCTGATGCCAAAAGACGCCCGCCAGCGCTTCGAGATCCGGCTGTTCTCATTGTACATCGACGACACTTGTCTGCCGGCGGTGCAAAAGCACAACTGGATGCGCCGAATGCGGCCGGTGGCGGAAAAATGGTCGGACCAAGAACTGGAGGCCCGGCTTGCCGCGGTGCCGACCGAGGAGCGCCGCAAGGTCTGGTACAAGATGGCGCGCGATCCTTATACCGACGAAGATCTGCAGTCCGCCTTGAATGTGCTTATCGGCATGGCCGAGCGGATCGAGCAAGGCGCCGCCCGCGACGGCTGGATCGTCGGCAAGTCGTATTCCTTGGCCGACATCGCCGCCGTGCCGTATGTCCGGCGCCTGGAAGAAATCGCCCCCGACGAGGTCAGTGCCAAGAACCGCCCCGCCTTGGCCGACTGGTGGGCCCGGATTCAAGCCCGGCCGGCATATCCGAAGGCGCTGATCGGCGGCTACGACGAGCAGGGCGATCCCGCTTACAAGCCGGCGGGGTGAGCCACCACCTCATCCTTCGAGACGCCCGCAACCGCGGGCTCCTCAGGATGAGGAATGGTGTTTCGGTCTCATCCTGAGGAGGATGCGAAGCAGCCGTCTCGAAGGATGCGGCCCGCGAGCTAATCTTTCTCCGGCTTCAAGATCAGCGACGCCGAATTGATGCAATACCTGAGGCCGGTCGGCTGCGGGCCGTCCGGGAAGACGTGCCCCAAGTGGCCATCGCAGCGGCTGCAATGCACCTCGGTCCGGGTCATGAAGAAAGCCCGGTCGGTTTCCTCGCCGACCGCGTCCTTGGCCATGGGCTCGTAAAAGCTCGGCCAACCCGTCCCGGAATCGAACTTGGTCCCGGACGCGAATAGCGGTTGTCCGCAGCCCTTGCAGAGATACATGCCCTCGGTCTTGGCATTATGGTATTTACCGGCGAAGGCCCGCTCGGTGGCCTTCATGCGCAGCACCCGGAACGCCTCCGGATCGAGCTGCTGCATCCATTCCTCGGCGGATTTCTTTACTTTATCGGTCATGGATGCCCCCCGTTTAGGGTGAAAACATGGACCCACCAACGGTCCCCGTCCAGTGACTAGATCGATCACATCTAAGCGAGTAGACTGCGAGTGCCAAACAGGAGCCGGTAGCGCATGGCAAACACACCGTCACAAGCGTTGGAGATCGAAGTTCTCAAACTGTTTGAATTGGTTCGTAAGATGCGAACCGAGTTGGCTCAGGTGCGTCCCGGGGGCGAGCCCCGCCTGCTCGATACCGCCGCCGATCAATTGCTAACGATCTCGAACGAATCGACGGAGGCCAGCAAAAAAATTCGCGCCGCCTGTGCCAAAATCAAGGAGACCGGCGAATTTTTAAGCAAAGAAATCAAATACACGGGCGCCCGAGCCATTTTTAAGGACGTCATCGACAACAGCGAGCGGATTATCGACGCCTGCCGCTTCCACGATAGCCTAGCCGAACGGATCGCCGGCACTGTCAGGACCATCAATGCCGTCGAAGGGACGCTCAATTCCCTGGTCGTGACGCTCGGTGATAAGAATTTCCAGGGCTTGCCAACGGCGATCGCCGAGGTCGGCAACGACGACGCCCCCAAAAAAGATTAGAAGCGGCCGTCGTAAGCCTTGCGGCCGATCGGGCACGCGATCAGCGTGAATGTCTCGGCATCGAGACCGCTTTCAATGGCCCGCTCTATCTCGGCGCGGTTCCGGGCCCAAATACCCCTGCCCCCCATGGCCAGGGCGACGGCCGGAAAATCGGTGCCACCGAAATCGACCCCGACGTTGTCCTGACCGTTGGCGCGCTGCTTCAACTCGATCAGGCCCAACGATTCATCGACAAAGACGACGATGATCACCGGTAGCTTCATGTCTCGGAGCGTCGCCAATTCTCCCAGGATCATTTCCAGTCCGGCATCACCAGTAAACGCGATCACCGGCCGGCTGGGATTGGCAAGCTTGTGGCCGATCGCCAGCGGCAGCGCGCAACCCATGGTGCAGAGCCCTGTCGATTGAACCAGCGTTCTGGGCTCGAAACAGGTCCACTGCTGGCTCAACAATATACGGTGCGCGCCGGTGTCCACGGCGGCAAGACCATGCTTCGGAAAAGCGCGCCTGGCGGCATCGATCACCGCCGCCGGCCCCCACGCTTCGTCCGAGGGGAACGCTTCCTTGAGCTGAGCCCGGGTCTGTCGGACCTCGCCGTCGGGCCAGGTCGGATGTCCATTGAGACCTTGGCCAAGCGCCTGCAATCCTGCGCCGACATCGCAAATGAAACTGATGTCGGATTGATGCACGAAATGGGTATTCGCATGCCCGGCGATTTCGATCACCGTCTTGCCAGCGGTGCCGGGCCGCCACGCATGGCGCCAATCGATCCGCATTTCGATCGGGTCGTACCCGGCGAGAAGGATCACGTCGGCAGCGTCGATCAGCGGCTTCAGTATCTTGAACGACTTCGGCGACAGGCCGTGCCCACCCATGGCGAGCGGATGGTCTTCAGCGATCACCCCCTTGGCCTTGTAGCTGGTGAGCACCGGAATGTTCAGCCGGTCAGCCATTTCCGCCAAGCCCGCTGCCGCGTCATGGTGCAACACATCGACGCCGGCGAGGATCAATGGCCGCTCGGCCTGGGCCAGCGCGTCCCTAGCGCGATCGAGTTCCGGCCCGGACGCCGGACCCACCGTCGCCGGACGGTTACGGCCTGGAAAGCCACTCGGCTTCGCCGCTTTCGCCGCCAACCCGATCGGCATGTCGATATGCACCGGGCCCGGCGGATCGGCGAGCGCGATGGCGACGGCCTTATCGACGATGACATCGACCGCGCCGTCGGCGGCGACGAAGCTGGCCTTCGAAATCGGCTTTATCACGGCGGCGTGGTCGAACACCTGATGGGTGTAGGTCTCGGCTTCGGCGGCATCGACGCAGCCGGTCAGGAAGATCATCGGCACCTGATCCTGCCAGGCGTTAACAACGACGTTGACCGCGTTGACTACCCCCGGGCCGACCGTGGCCAACAAAATTCCCGGCGCGCCGGTCGCATGGTAAGTGCCCTCGGCCATGAACCCGCCCGAGTTCTCGTGCTTGACCAGATGAAATTGGATGCCGGCCTTTTCCAGCGCCTGCATCAATGCCAATACCTCGCCGCCCGGGATGCCGAAGGCATGCCGGCAGCCGGCATCATAAAGCCGTTGCGCGATCAGATCTGAATTGGTGATCATTCCGCGGCCTCGGCTCGCCCTTTGCCCTTGGCTTTCCCCTTGGCTTTGTCCTTGGTCTGGGCCTTGACGTAGCCATCCCGGGTCTGCGGCAGCTTGCGGTTGAGGATCTTGCCGGCGACCAGATTTCGGAGCACCTGCGCCGTACCGCCGCCGATGGTGAACATCCTGGCATCGCGGTACATCCGCTCCATCGGCACGTTCCGGGAATAACCGGCGGCGCCGAATACCTGCAAGGCGTCGGACGTCACCTTGATCGCAGTCTCGGAGGCGAGAATTTTCGCCTGTGCCGCCATCAGCATGTCGGGGAAGCCGCCATGTTGCGTCTCGGCGCTCGCCGCTGTCTTGTAGACCAGCGCCTGCGCCGCGGCCAAGCCGACCGACATGTCGGCCAGCATCCACTGCAAACCCTGGAATTCGCAAATCGGGCGGCCGAACTGCTCGCGCTCCTGGGAATACGCGAGCGCCTTTTCGTAGGCGCCTTCGGCGATGCCGAGCGCCACCGTGGCGGCACCGACGCGTTGCGAGTTGTAGGCATTCATCAAGCCCGCGAAGCCGCGCTTGATGCCTTCCGGCGGTATCAGCGCCATTTCTTCCGGCACCAACAGATCCTCGAAGATCATTTCGCATTCCGGAATGCCGCGCAAACCCATGGCCGGCTCGCGGGTGCCGACGATTAGGCCTTCGGCCTCGCCCCTGACGGCGATGAAGCCGCCGATGCCCTTTTCCTCGCCGTCCTCGAAGACGCGGGCGAAGATCAAATGGAATTTCGAGACGCCGCCGCCGGTGATCCAATGCTTGCGGCCATTGATGACGTAGGCGTTGCCCTTCTTGACCGCCTTGGTGGTCATATCGGTGGCCGCGGAGCCGGCTTCGGGCTCGGTGATGCAGATCGCCGGCTTGTCCCCGCCCAGCACGCCGTCGGCCCATTGGCGCTTCTGGTCCTCGCTGCCATAGGCAAGCACCGCGGATATCGCGCCCATGTTAGCCTCGACCAC
>JAQBZY010000160.1 GCA_027620395.1 Pseudomonadota bacterium | reverse complement strand
GTAAAGCCCCGGGTTCGGGTCCAAGAGACCGCGAAGAAGGGCGAAGTTGTCGAGATCAAGTCACTGATCTCGCATGTCATGGAATCGGGCCGTCGCAAGGGTAAGGACGGCAAGATGATTCCCAGATCGATCATCAACCACTTCGAATGCACCTTCAACGGCGATAAGGTGTTCGAATCGGTGTGGCATCCGGCGATATCGGCCAATCCTTACATGGCGTTCTTCGTCAAGGTCGACAAAAGTGGAGAGTTCAAGTTCACGTGGAAAGACGACGATGGTTCCACTTATACGGCAGCCTCGAAGATTGCCGTCTCTTGATAAACGCCGAAAACCAAGACGAGGGGAAGGAAACAGCCATGATCAGGAGAACGTTGACGACGGCCCTGCTGGCGCTCGGACTTACGATGGGCGTTGCCGCCAGCGCGGCGAAGGCCGCCGGCGATAAGTGGGGGAAGTACGAAGTCGAAGACCGGCGGAGCGGCTATACCTATATGACGCCGGAAACGCAAAGCATGCAGGACGACATGTTGCAGAACCCTGCCGGGCTATGGCTCGACAGGGGCCAGGAATTGTGGAGTAAGAAAGAAGGCGATGCCGGCAAGGCTTGCGCCAGTTGCCACAACGATGCCGCCAAGACCATGAAGGGCGTCGCCACCCGCTATCCAGTCTATGTGGAGAAGCTCGGCAAACTTGAAAACATTGAGCAGCGGATTAACCGTTGCCGGACCGAGAACATGAAGGCCAAGGCCTGGAAGTGGGAATCGGACGAACTTCTCGGAATGACGATTTACGTCAATAACCAGTCCTACGGCATGCCGGTCAACGTCAGCATCGACGGCCCGGCGATCCCGTTCTTTAATAAGGGCAAGGAGTTCTATTATCAGCCCCGCGGTCAACTCGACATGGCGTGCAAGCAATGCCACGAAGATCAGGCCGGCAACATGATCCGCGCCAACTTGTTGAGCGAAGGCCAAGTCAACGGGTTCCCGACCTATCGCCTCAATTGGCAGAAGCCCGGGTCGATGCATCGCCGCTTCCGCGGTTGTAATTCGATGGTTCGTTCGACGCCTTATGGTTACGGTTCGGACGAATACAATAACCTCGAGCTCTACGTCACGTGGCGGGGCCGGGGGCTGCCGGTGGAAACGCCCGCAGTTCGAAACTAAAAAAATAGCGGAGCCGGAGACGTCAGCGTCTCCGGCCATTTTTTTCTCACATGGAATAAAAATCGTGCTCAGCAGACGCGAGTTCTTTCATCTTGCCGCAGCGACGGCGGTCGCCACCGGCACCACCGGACCGTTTTCCCAAGTCATGGCCCGCCAGACGCTGACGCAGAAGGAACTGCTCGCGTTCGAGCCCTTGGGGCAGGTCACGCTGCTGCACTTCACCGACATGCACGCGCAGTTGATGCCGATCTATTTCCGCGAACCCTCGGTCAATATCGGTGTCGGCGAGCAGGCCGGCCTGCCGCCACACATCACCGGGCGGGATTTTCTCAAGGAATATAATGTTGGCGCCGACAGCGCCGCCGCCTATGCCCTCACCAGCAACGACTTTGCGGCGTTGGCCAAGTCCTACGGCCGGGTCGGCGGAGTCGATCGGATGGCGACGTTGGTCAAGGCGATCCGGGCCGAGCGGCCCAAGAATACGCTGTTTCTGGATGGCGGCGACACTTGGCAGGGATCTTATACGTCCTTGAAGACGACCGGCGACGACATGGTCCGGGTGCAGAACCAGCTCGGCATCGAGGCCATGACGGCGCATTGGGAGTTCACCTACGGTCAGGACCGGGTCAAGGAACTCAAGGAAAAGCTCATGTTCCCGTTTCTTGCCGGCAACGTCCGCGACAACGAGTGGCAGGAGGATGTGTTCGAATCGACGGCCTATTTCGAACGCGGCGGCGTCAAAGTCGCCGTCATCGGGCAGGCGTTTCCGTATACGCCGGTCGCCAATCCGCGCTATCTGATGCCGAATTGGTCGTTCGGCATCCAGGAGGCGAAAGTCGCCAAACGGGTCGCCGACGCCAAGGCCGCCGGCGCCGGTTTGATCGTGTTTCTGTCGCACAACGGCTTCGACGTCGATCGGAAGATGGCCGCCAGGGTCAGCGGCATCGATGTCATCCTGACCGGGCATACGCATGACGCGCTTCCGAGCGCGGTTAAGGTCGGTAGGACGTTACTGATCGCGTCCGGCAGTCACGGCAAGTTTTTGTCCAGGCTCGACGTCAAGGTCGGTAACGGCGGCGTCACCGACTACCGCTACAAACTGATCCCGATTTTCTCGGACGTCATTCAGCCGGACAAGGAAATGGCGGCGCTGGTCACGGACATCCGGGCGCCATTCAAGAAGGAAATCGACCGGGTGCTGGGTAAGACCGATTCACTGCTTTACCGGCGCGGCAATTTCAATGGCACATTCGACGATCTGATCTGCCGTGCGCTGTTGGAAGAACGCGATGCCGAAATCGCGCTGTCGCCCGGGTTCCGCTGGGGGGCGACGCTGTTGCCGGGATTCGACATCACCGTCGACGATGTCTACCAACACACGTCGATCACGTATCCGAAGGTGTATCGAACCGAAATGACCGGCGCCTTCATCAAGGAAATACTGGAAGACGTTGCCGACAATCTATTCAACAAGGATCCTTATTATCAGCAGGGCGGCGACATGGTCCGGGTCGGCGGCATGAACTACACCATCGACGTCAACAAGGGGATCGGCTCCAGAATCTCAAACATGTCGTTGCAAAAGACCGGCAAGCCAATCGAGCCGACCGGGAAGTATGTTGTCAGCGGCTGGGCGTCGGTGAACGAAGGTACCGAAGGGCCGGCCGCCTACGATCTGGTGGCCGGCTGGATCGAGAAGCAAAAAGTCGTTAACATTCCCGAAAACCGGAATGTGACCGTGCGCGGCGCCTAGGCGGGAGATTTGGATGGGTGGCATGGATGTCACGGTCGTCGGCGCGTTCGTCGCCGGCGCACTGAGCTTTCTTTCACCTTGTATATTGCCCTTGGTGCCGCCGTATCTTTGCTTTATCGGCGGCGTCACGATTTCGGAAATGACCGGCAAGGACGGACCGCCACCCGGCGCCAACAGGCGGGTGTTCATCTCGTCGCTGTGCTTCGTTCTCGGATTTTCCACCGTATTCATTATTCTCGGCGCCACCGCGTCGGTGGTCGGCAAGCTGTTGGCCGAGAACATGATCTGGCTCGGGCGCATCGCCGGCGCGTTGATTCTGGTGATGGGCGTGCACTTCTTGGGCATCGTCAAGATACCCCTACTGTACCGCGAGGCGCGGTTCCAGGGGCCGTCGAAGCCGATGGGATTGCTCGGCGCCTACCTGATGGGGTTGGCGTTCGCGTTCGGATGGACGCCCTGCGTCGGGCCGGTGCTGGCAGCGGTATTGATGTTCGCCGGAACCGAGGACTCGATCTGGCAGGGGATTTTCCTGCTTGGCGCCTACGCCGCCGGCATCGGTCTGCCGTTCATGGTCGCTGCCGCCGGCATCGGGTCGTTTCTACGTTTCATGCCTGGCGTCAAGAAGCACATGGGGATGATCGAAAAAGTTATCGGCGTGCTGCTGATTCTGACCGGCATTATTTTCTTGACCGGCCGCGTATCGGATATCGCCTATTGGCTGCTGGAAACGTTTCCGGTGCTTGGCAAGGTCGGTTGAGCGGCAATTACGTTTTCCTCATCTATCGAGATGCGGCTTCGCTCGCCTCAAGATGGGGGTCCCCCACAATCCGTCATTCCGGGCGGTGCGCCGCACCGTTCGGAATCCACCGGTCGAAGTCTGGCCCCCGGGACGAGCCCGGGGTGACGGGCGAGGGGATGGAAAGGGGTGGTCAGCCCCAATTATAGAAAATCAGGTGGTCGAACGAGCGCAGTTCGCGGAGAATATTGACGACGCCGCCCGGGTTCTTCTCGCTGATCGCCTTGGGCATGCTCTCGACCGAATTCTTGGCGCCATCGAATAGCCGAACGAAATCAGGGTTCTTACGATGTTCGTCCGGTGCCATGGTGCGGCAGTCGGCGAGGAGCCGGGCATATTCCTGGCTCACCGCCGCGGCCTTCTTCCAGTCGTCGGGTTTCGCCGGGTCCGGTGGCTGATGGCGAAATTGATAGAGCGTGTCCATTTGATGATTGAATTCGGTGACGCAGTCGGAATACAGCCGGACGCCATTTCGCTTTCTGAGTTGGTAAAGCGATTCTTGGATTCCGCCGATAGCCTTGCCGGCGGCTTTGGCATCACCGGCCTCGGCCTTGGCTAATCCGTCGCGCAACGAGGCACCGATCCCGGTGATTGTCTTCTGGAACGCGGCGTCTTTTTGATACGCCACTGGCGGTTGGCCGGTCTGTTTTTCGACAGCAGTCCAGTCGCGGATGGTCCTGGACAATTCGATCACGCCGAGGCCGGGATTTCCGGTTCGAAGATACTGAACAGCGCTCCTATAGCCGGCATAGGCCTTGCTTACGTCGGCATTGAACCCCGCCTCGTCGGCCTTGGCGGCGGCGGCAAGGCCGAAGCAAAAGATGAGCGCGAGCACGGCGATCGATCGTTCGAATAGGCGCATGGGGGAGACCTCATTGAAAAGATGCATCTTGGCGGCGACGTTTTCCAAAGCTACACTACATATTCGCAAAAAGGAATAC
The DNA here is from genome assembly GCA_027620395.1 of Pseudomonadota bacterium. GTDB lineage: Bacteria > Pseudomonadota > Alphaproteobacteria > Rhodospirillales > Casp-alpha2 > JAQBZY01. Next base: position 432 of record JAQBZY010000160.1, on the reverse strand, counting down.
GATCCCAACGCCCACGGAGAGAGCACAGATGTTTTCCCGCCGCCATTTTGTCGCCAGCGCCACTGCATCGGCGACCTTGCTAGCCGCTTGGCCGGGGCTCACGGCCGAGTTGAAACTCAACGACGATGGTCTGGTCATGCAACCATGGTTTCTGGAGAGTTTCCTGATCCTGAATGAGGATCTGAGCGAGGCGAAAGCCGCCGGCAAACGGTTCGCCATCTTTTGGGAACTAAATGGCTGCCCTTATTGCAAGGAGATGCACCACGTCAATTTGGCGAAGCCGGAAATTCTCAATTTCGTGACGTCGAATTTCTCCGTTCTCCAGCTCAATATTATCGGCTCCAGAAGCGTCACCGATTTCGATGGCGAGGTGTTATCGGAAAAGGCCCTGGCCAGGAAATGGCAGGTCAGCTTTACGCCGACCATTCAGTT